>VHCZ01000058.1 GCA_016871535.1 Verrucomicrobiota bacterium | reverse complement strand
CTTGAGCGCGGTGCTGACCTTCCTGCTCTGGCTGTTCCGCCGTTGACGGATGGCGGAATCGTGTTGCGACATTTTGGCCTACCGCTTTCGGCTTCGCTGGTGGCATTTGATCCAACCTATCCAACCTCAAGGCCATAAAAAACTTGTTGCCAAGGCGGGTGCTTTTTTCTATCGTTCGCCCCAATTACACCGGCAACGGTGTGCTTGAGGCAAATGGTTTTTGCCTCAAAGAACGCATTAAAACGCAACAACATACATCGCAGGAGGAACTAAATGAAGGTTAACAAATGGACGATAGCTTTGGCCGCCGGCGGGGTGGTAAGCCTCGGTTCGGTTGTTCAGGCTGAGGAGGCGCAGCACCAGGTGCTGACCGCTCTTTCTCAGACAACGCTAAGTGGTTACGTGGATACCTCGGCCATCTGGAAGCTGGGTACTGGCGGCCTGGGCTCCGCAGCAGGAACGCGCGCCTACGACGGTGCGAGCAAACTGGATGGATTCAACCTCAACGTCGTAAAACTCGGCCTCGAAAAGGCCCTGGACGAAGCCCAGTGGGCCGCAGGATACAGGGTCGATCTGCTGTTCGGGCCGGATTCGGTCACTTACCAAGGCGCGTTTGCTTCCGGCGGAAGCGTTGGCAGCTTCGGAGACGACTTCGCGATCCAGAATGCCTTCGTCGAACTGCGGGCACCCATCGGCAACGGCATCGACCTCAAGGTTGGCGCATTCGAATCGCCTCTGGGATACGAAACCTTCGATTCGGGCAAGAACCCGAACTACAGTCGTTCGTTTGGCTACATCTTGTCGCCAAAACAGCACACCGGAGTTCTCGCCAGCTACCAGCTTGCGGATTCGTTGAGCATTTACGGCGGCGTGGCCAATACCCACACGGGAGCGATCAACGGTCGCTCAGTCGTGAAACCGAACGGCTCGCTGACGGCGGAATCCGAGAAGACCTACCTGGGCGGGCTGACGCTCTCCGCGCCGCAAAGCCTGGGCTTCCTTAGCGGCTCGACATTGTATGCGGGCATCGTTGACGGACTGGCTGGCGCTCAAAACAACACCACCAGCGTCTATGTCGGCGCCACGATCCCCACTCCGCTGGAGGGCTTGTCGATCGGCGCCGCGTGGGATTACCGGTTCGACGGCGTTAACGGTGTGACTCCGGCAGCGGGCAACAACAGCAATTGGGCCTCTGCAATCGCCGGATATGTGTCGTATCAAGCGACGGAGAAACTGAAACTTAACGATCGCTTCGATTACGTCTCCGGCTCCGATGGCACGCTGGGATTGAACCTCGGAGGCGCCGGCAGCGACCGGCAGCCCGAGATCATCAGCAACACGGTCACGTTGGATTACTCGCTCTGGGATAATGTGATCAGCCGGGCGGAATTCCGTTGGGACCACAGCCTGACCGGGGACAAACTCTACGGCCGAGGCGCTGGCAACCAAAAGAACGCGTTTACGCTGGCCGCAAACATCATCTACAAGTTCTAAGGAACAACTTCATACAAGTGGACCCCTTCCGAGAGAATCGGAAGGGGTTTTTTGTTGGGGAAGTCGCGCGATTGAACCCGAAACCACGCCACCCAAATCCACGTCATAAAATTCTAGCCGAACAGATTTGAAATTTAACCACGGATGCACACGGATGCACACGGATAGGAAGCAATTTAAATCCGTGTCTATCCGTGTTCATCCGTGGTTAGAAATCTGAGAGATATGGCCGTGGCGCGGCATCTCGTGAAACCCTTGCCTTCATTGGCATTGGTGTCCACTCGTGGTTGAGAAAAATTATCCGTGGTATCCGTGGTTATCCGTGGTTCAGGGCGCAAACAAAGTTGTTGCAGTCTTTCAGGCTTCCGCCTACAAATTCGCCTCGTTCCGAGTCGAAGCGGCGCCTACCTTGTCAGCTACTCGCTGTTGAAATTTGCGCACCGTGGCTATTTCAATCGTGGCGAGGTGTATTTAATGACGCGGTTTTGGCGCAAGAATGCCTGGAACCCTATGATGTACCGCCGTGATCAATGCATGGCACCTGGACTGCTCGTTCCGGTGCGACGATGCGATGTGTTGCGTGCCTCGGCAGCCGGGGTTGCAGATTCATGCGCTCATGAACGATGCGATCCTTGCTGCCGGGCTTTAGCTTTGCCGGCCTTTCCTCCGGGCTGGTAAGTCGGTGGTCACAACCACAAACCTTAAACGCGTAAAAGCTCAGAACCAACAACACGTAAGAACAAACCAAAAAAACACCATGAAGAAATGCACAGAAATAAATAGTCCGTTGAAGCAAGCCAGATCCAGGGTTCAACCGAATCCATGGACTCTCGCCCTGGCGGGTGCCGGCTTGGTCAGCTTGGGCACGCTCGTCCAGGCGGAAGAAGCCGCGCAACAAGTCATGACCGCGCTGTCGCAAACGACCTTGAGCGGCTACGTCGATACCTCCGCCATCTGGAAGTTCGGCCGCGGCAACGCGCCGTTCCCTGGCCGTGCCTTCGATGGCACGAGCAAGATGGACGGCTTCAACCTCAACGTTGTCAAGCTGCAGTTGGAGAAGCCACTCGATGAGGGCCAGTGGTCGGCTGGCTACCAAGTGGGACTGCTCTTCGGACCCGACGCGGTCGGTTACAACAACAGTCCTCTGGAACTTGGCGATGACGTCACCGTGAAGGACGCGTACGTGGCCTTGCGAGCGCCTGTCGGAAACGGGATCGACTTCAAGATCGGCACGTTCTCCACAGTCGTCGGCTATGAAGTCTTCGAAGGCCCGAACAATCCGAACTACAGCCGGTCGTACGGGTGGCAACTGGAGCCCACTCAACACACAGGCATCCACGCGGGTTACAAAGCTTCGGACTGGCTGAGCCTGGCGGCATGTGTCGCGAACACCTGGACTGCCGGGATCAATGCGCGCCCGACGCGAGCCGGGGTTGCCGCGGATGAAACCGAGAAGACCTACATGGGCTCGATCACGATCACGTTGCCGGAAAGTTTTGGATTCCTTTCCGGCGCCTCGATCTATGGCGCCGCCATTGATGGGCTGGCCGGCGGACCGCACGACACCACGCTCTACTACGCTGGCGCCACGGTGCCGCTGCCCATCGAAGGGCTCTCGCTTGGCGCTGCGTATGATTATCGTGAGGACTTCGGGACCGGCGGCGTGGGTGGCGACCGCGCCTATGCCGTGGCCGGCTACCTCTCCTATCAGTGCACGGAAAAACTGAAGCTGAACGGGCGGGTTGATTACACCAATGCCGACGACGGAACCTGGTATGCGTCAGCCGGCGCTGGCCAGGCGGCGGGCTCTCATAACGAGTTGCTCGCGGTCACGGCCACGGTGGATTATTCGCTCTGGGCGAACGTCCTGTCTCGCGCGGAACTGCGCTGGGACCACGGCCTCGGCGGCGCCCGGCCATTTGGCGTGTCGGACAAGAACGCCATCACGCTGGCGGCAAACATCGTATATAAATTCTAAGCGCGAATCCGCTGCTAACACCCCTTCCGCGCCTGTGCGGAAGGGGTTTTTTGTTTTTGCTCTGGCCGGCGTTTCTTCGCGGACTACTCGTCCGAGCGCCCGGAACGCCGCTTCGCGAACGGAAGGGAATTCGTCTCTCGTGGCCTTGCTCAAGGCAGACTTGGCCGAGGCGGCTTCGACGCCTATGTCCCCCAGTGCTTGGGCGGCGGCTTTGCGAACCTCATGGCTTTGTCCTTCACAGCCTAGCCTGAGTTCGCGGAACCACCGACGCATCGGTTGCCCTCATAGCGCGGTTCGCGTGGAGCGAGGAGCCAGAAGCTGGCCCAGACGACAGCGACAACCAGGACCAGCCAAAATGCGTAGCGCCAGCCTCTATTCATTCTGATCATGATCTCAGTCCAGCATCCTTCAGAATTGCAAGCAATCCACTCCTAACGAAATCGGCGCGCCTTCTTCATGCCGTGTTGGATTCCACAAGAGCCGACGGCGTTCATCCGGCAAGCCGTGACCAAGCAGGATCCAAGGTATCAGCCGACCATGAAAAGGCTCACCCTTCCCGCTCTTCCCACTGCGGCCCAAGAGGATTTATTGGACGGAAGGACGATTAACAGGCATGGTATAGCGCACTTGCGACAAAACATGGCTGATGTCGAGAACCAGATTTCCGTGAGCCTGCCGGACGACGTGCGCCGCCGGTTTTCCGAGTTGGAACAGCGCCTCTGGAAGGTGGAAACGACCGTCGCTGTGTGCCTCGCTTTGAGCGGGCTGGGGTTCTCTTATCTGCTCCTCTTCCTCTCGGATCGCATTTGGGACACCGCCATCGCGTCGCGAATTGCAGTAAGCCTGATCGGCCTGGGCATCGCGCTGGCCGGAATCGCGCGGTGGAGCCTCCGCTGGGTTTTCAAGCGCCGGGATTTGAAGGCGCTCTCGATTCTGGTCCAGCAGAAATACCGGCGTCTGGGTGATCGGTTGCTCGGCATCGTGGAATTGGCGGATGAAAAAGAGCGCCCGCCGCATTTTTCTCCGGCGCTGTATCGGGCCGCGATTCAGCAGGTCGCCGAGGACGCGAGGAAGTTCGATTTTCAAGAAGCGGTCAGCCTTCGGCCCGCGAAGGTTCAGGCGGCGACGGCTCTCGGGCTATTCGTGCTGGCGCTGTTGCCGGCGGCGGCGGTGCCGCGCGCGAGTTGGAATGCCTTTCAACGTTGGGCCACGCCCTGGGCCGCCATCGAGCGCTACACGCTCGTGAATATCGCCGGGTTGCCCGCGAAACAAATCGTGCCGCACGGCGAGCCGTTCGAGGTGGTTTCCGCCGTCGAGTACCGGTCGTTCTGGCACCCGGCCCGCGCGCAAGGCCAGTACGAGCGGCAGCCGGCGATCAAGACGCTGGTTCAAGACGAGCGCGTGCAACTGAAAATCCCTGGCCAGGTTCAGCCGGGACGCCTGAGCGTCCGGGTTGGCGACGCGCGGCGCGAAGTGCCGGTCGAGCCGACGCATCGGCCGTCCTTGAAAGATCTGATCGCGCGCATCGATCTCCCCGCCTACCTGAAGTATCCAGCGCTGACCGAGAACATCCGCAGCGGTTCGCTCACCGTCCTCGAAGGGAGCCAGGTTTCTTTTCAGGGCAAAATCACGCGCGGCCTCCAAAGCGCGGAGCTGGCCGTGGAAAGCAGCGATCCGCAGCGTCTCGCCGTGCAAGGCGACGCGTTTGCGAGCCAGCCCGTGAACCTCGACGGCGCGTTCCACTGTTCGTTCACCTGGCAGGATGAACTGGGCTTGGAGACCGCGGCGCCGTGGCGGCTCTCCGTGCAAAGCCAAAAAGATTTACCGCCATTGCCGGAGTTGCCGGAAATGAATCGGGAAGTGGCGGTGCTGGAAACGGAGGTGGTCCCGTTGAAAGCGGTCGCGCAGGACGATTACGGGGTGCGGGAACTTGGGTTGACTTGGAACCTGATTTCAGATTGGCAACCGACCAACAGCCCTTCCGCCACACCGTTCAAATATGTAGCAGCTTCCGCGCAGGAAAAGAAGCTGGAGCGCGCGTTCAAATTCAATCCGGCCTTGCTGAAGATCCCGGCCGGCTCGCTGGTTGAACTCCGCGCGTATGCGAAGGATTTTTTCCCGGACCGCGAACCCACGGAATCGCCGGTCTATCGGATTTATGTCGTGGGCAACGAACAGCACGCCGAGATGGTGCGGCAAAAATTCGAGTCCCTGCTCGGACGGCTCGAAGAAGTCACGCGCCTGGAAGAAAAGATCGTCGATGAAACCCGCGAGCTGAAGGATCTGCCCAAAGACAAGCTCGCCGAGGACAAAGCGTCGGATCAAATTGCGGACACGCTGGAGGACCAGGCGCAAAACAAAGCCAACCTGGAACAGCTTTCCCGGGAGGGAACCCAGATGTTGCAGGAAGCCTTCCGCAATCCGCTCCTTCCGGAACAAACCCTGCGCGAGTGGGCGGACACCGTCCAACAAATGCAGGGCCTGACGCAGGACAAGATGCCGCAGGCGGCGGAGTCCATGAAGGCCGCCCAGCAAAATCCAAAATCGCGGGAGGAGAACCTCGCCAAAGCGCTGGAAAAAGAAGAGGAAATCCTGGAGGCGCTCCAGAAAATGCAGCAAATGGTCAATAAGAAACTCGACGACCTTCAAGCCATGACACTGGCGCAGCGGCTCCGCAAGCTGGGCACGGAACAGAAGGAAATCGAAAGCCGCTTGCACAAGAATCTCACGGTCACGATCGGACTGTTGCCGAAAGATCTTCCCGCGCCGTATCAGCGCGCGAACACGAATCTCGCCACGTTCCAATCGCGCGCGGAGGAAGAGACGAAAACGCTGCAGGGCGAGATCAGCCGGTTTTTCGAGCGCACCCGGGAGCCGAATTACGGCCAGGTCAGCAAAGAAATGACCGAAGCCAAAACGACCGATGAGCTGGACAAAGTCCGCGGGTTGATCGCCGAGAACATTTCCATGGAAGCGATTCAGCAGCTTGGCCGCTGGTCCAGCCAGTTCAACGCCTGGGCCGAATTGCTCGAACCCAAGAGCAGTTCCGCCGGCGGGGCGGGCGGCGGCGGCGGCGGGCAGGCGAACGACCTGGCGAATTTTCTGATTCAGCAGCTCTTGAGTTTGCTCCGGATGCGGGAAAGCGAGATCAACCTCCGCGAGCGGACCGAACTGCTTGAAACCCGGAAGGAGGACACGGCGGTATATCAGGACGGCGCCCAGGCGCTGTACGCCGGACAACGCCAGCTCCTGAAGAAGCTCACGCAAATGCAACTGGAGAATCCGTTCCCCCCGCTGGAGGAGCCGCTCAGCGAGATCTTCGATGCGATGCAAGGCGCGGAAGCGCTGCTGGGAGTGCCTCAGACGGACGCCTTGACGGTGCAATCGGAGACCAAAACGGTCGAGACGCTTTCCGACGTCATCAATTTGATCAACGAACAAATCCAACGCGGCGGAAGTTCGCAGAGCAACGCCAGTGAGGAGATGGCGTTCCTGCTGCAAATGATGTCCCCGGAAAGCCGCCAGACCACCGGCATGAGCATGAGCCGCAATCCAGGCCGCAGCACGATGGGGGGCAACACGCAGCAACCGGCCGGCCCGCTCCAAGGCGATGCGCAAGGCAAGAGTCCGGATGCCCGAGGCGTGAACAAGACGAGCAGTCTCATGGAGAATCTGCCCACGGAATTCCGTGAAGCGCTGGAGAACTATTTCAATGCCCTCGAAAAAGAAGCGAATTGAACTCGCCCGCCTCCTGCAAGGTCGAATTCCAGATATGGCCCATGAACCCGGTAGGGTGAGTCCATCCCGGTTTAGCGGGCCTTCCGCTCTAGCGCAGAGTTGCACTCTGCCGTATCGCCGATTTGCAATCGGCGGCGCGTCGGCGAGTTCCAGAGCCCTGGAACTTGTCGAGCCCGTGCGGAATGCAATTCCGCGATACGGCAGATTACAAATCTGCGCTACGCTTGCGATCGCGTTGGTTTTGCTCTCCTCGTCACTGTGCGCCCAGGAGCTGTTCATCGAGAAATCGGATAACACGCCGATGGAAGTGGAGCGGATGTACGTGAAAGGCATGCAATATCTGGCGCGCAGCCAGAATACCGAGGGCCACTGGCCGGACCGCTCTTACGGAAGCGAGCCGGCCGTCGTGGGGCTGGCCGTGCTCAGCATGCTGGCCCACGGCGACGATCCGAATTTCGGCCCGTATCAGAGTTCGATCGGCCGAGGTCTCGACTTCATTCTGAAACAGATGAACCAGCAGACCGGATACATCGGCCGGTCGATGTACAATCACGGTTTCGCATGCCTGGCGCTCGCGGAAGCTTACGGCGCTGTGGATGATCCCCGGCTGGGCCCGGCCCTGGAGAAGGCGGTCAGCTTGATTCTGAATTCGCAGGCCAAAAATCCGTTCGGCGCCTGGCGTTATTCTCCGGAAAGCACCGATGCCGACACCACCGTGAGCGGCGCGCAAATGGTGGCGTTGTTCGCGGCGCGCAACGCCGGGATCAACGTGCCGGAAGCGGCGATCAAAAAGGGGCTGAGCTTCTTCTCGAATTGCCAGACGTCGGACGGCGGCTACGGCTACACGGCCGGGACTTCGGCCAACGCCGCGCGCACCGCCATTGGCTGCGTGATCCTGGCGCTGGCGAAGGACAAGAATTCGAAAGCGTTCCAGGCCGCGTCGAATTTCCTGAAGAACGCCCCGTTGGAATCGAGCTATTACCATTACTACCTTTACTACGCGTCGCAGGCTTTCTTTCACATTTCGCCGGAGCAGTGGCAAACCTGGAACCGAAGAAACATCAAGACGCTCGCTTCGACGCAGAATCCTGATGGAAGTTGGGACGGCCAGTTCGGTCCGACGTTTGCGACGTCGGCATCCCTCCTTTCGCTGGCTTTGAATTACCGGTTTCTCCCGATTTATGAGCGGTAAAGCGCAACGGTTCGCTGCCAAAGTGGCGCAGATTTTCAATCTGCGGTATCCAGTCGCGTTGGGGAGCGCACGCGCCCTCGCGTGCTGTGGTTGGCGCCCTCGCCGACCACGTTGTTTCAATCGAGGGAACCATCAACATGGCATAGATCGACCCGTTCATTTCGACCGGCGAGGCGCCGGTCGAAACACGCGAGGGCGCGTGTGCTCCCCCGATCTCACTCCATACCCGCTCTGTTTGCTTATCTTTGTCGTCGCTCACTTTCTGTTCCTTGGTCTTTCCGTTCGTGCAGAAATTACAAACACGGCCCCGGCGGTCAAAAATGTGAACCAGACCGCAGCGCGCGGAGATTTTTCTCACTTGCTCCAATTTCTTGACGGCGCGTCGGTGCATGGGCGTCTGCGTTCCATGGATACGAATCAGGGCGTGCAATGGGAACATCCGGCGGCGAAAAACGTGATCCAGTTTCAGCCCGCCGGCATCGCTTCCATCAAATTCGAAAACGCCCAGCGCGTGAGCGCCGAGTCGAAACCGACTTGCTGGTTCCGCTTCGGCAACGGCGATGAAGTCTTTGGAAGTTTGAAATCGCTCGACGCGGAGAAACTGCGCCTGGAGACGTGGTTTGGCGGCGATCTCGAAGCGCCGCGCGATGCGCTCCAATCCATTACGCTTTTTCCGAAAGGGTTCGCGATTCTGTACGAAGGACCGAGCGGGCCGGATGGCTGGATCATGACGCAAGGCCCAAAAGGCTGGCGTTACAAGGACGGCGCGTTCGTGGCTAACAGCGTCGGCATTCTGGGCCGCAACCTGGGCCTTTCCGGGTCGTGCAGCCTGGAGTTCGATTTGTCTTGGAGCGGGCATTTCAGCTTGAGCTTCATTCTGTTTACCGACGCCGTAGATCGCTTCGACTACAGCGTCAGTTCCTACATGTTCCACATGGCGCCTGGCTATGTGAACCTTCAGCGCGTGCAGACGGGCACCGGCGTGATGAGCCTGGGGCATCAGGCGCAAATCCCGGACATGCTCAAGAAAAACAAGGTCCACGTCGAAATCCGCGCCAACCGCGATGACGCCACCATCGCCCTCGTGATCGATGGCACGCCCGTGAGCCAGTGGAAAGACCACGCGGGTTTCGTGGCCAAGGGCCAGGGCGTGGTCTTCTCGACCCAGATGGATGGTTCGACCATCCGGATCAGCCGCATGCGGGTCGCGCAATGGAACGGCGTGATCGAACCGCGCCCCGTCCCGACCGGCCCCGTGAACGAAGACCTGGTTTATTTGGCGAACAAAGACAAAGTCACGGGCGAGTTGCGCGGCATTCGGGAGGGCAAGCTGCAGTTTGCCATTCCGCAAACGGCGCTGGATATTCCAGTCGAGCGAGTCACGCAGATTTTCATGAAGGAATCCGCCTCGGAAACCATCGCGCGCAAACCCTGGGAACTGCGCTTTGACGTCGCGGGCGGCGGGTCCGTGGCGTTCCAACTGGAGAGATGGGGAGGCGAGCAAATCGCCGGGACAAGCCGGAACTTCGGGAAAATGGCCGTCAATCTCGCGTCCATCCGCCAGATTCAATTCCAATCGCAACCGATGAAGGAAACGGATGAACTCGACGCGCCAAACATCGACATTTGGGACCTGGATGATTGAGGAGCTTTCCATCAGCCGCTGGGTGGGGCGAACCTGTCCCCAGCGAGCCGGTCTGGACGTGTTCAAAGCGCGTGGAGCGGCTCGCCGGGACGGACTCGCCCTACCGGCGATCGGTTCAAGGGCCGAGTGCATGGCGCCGCGGCCATGGCTGCTTCCCATGAATCGGGTAGGGACGGATTCCACTCCGTCCCTGACTTTACTCTGCGGTCGAAAGAGCAATGTCAGGGACGCGGTGGAACGCGTCCCTACCAGCCCACGCTTCGCCCTACCGGGTTTGGCGTTGGCTTGTCTGATTACGCTTGTGTCCTGGCGTGTTGTCGCTGCGGAGGCTGCCAATCAAACCGCAACACCCACCCGCGCTGCCGTGTTAGCCAACGACGCCCGCGACGCGATCCTGCTGAATAACGGCGACACGCTTTATGGGACCTTGGAATTGATCGATCCGACCATCGGCGTCCGCTGGCGCCATCCTTCCGCGGCTGAAGTGATCGAGTTCATTTCGGACCAGATCTCGGAAGTTCGTTTTGGGTACCGTCCGCAACCTCAGAAGGAATCCACCAACTCGTGCACAGTTCGACTGAGCAACCAGGATGAGATCGAAGGAAACCTGCTGTCCATCGACGCGGAGCGCGTGACCCTGGAAACCTGGTACGCCGGCAAACTCGAGATTCCCCGCAAGTTCGTTCAGTCCGTCTCACCGAAGCCTGTGGAACGGCCTCCGGTCTTCGAGGGCCCGGCCGGCCTGGAAGGCTGGACGATGGGGTTGGTGCAGACGGTCCCGAATGCCGGACAATGGAGTTACAAGAACGGCGCTTTTTACGCCACGCAATCCGCCTCCATTGCGCGCGACCTCAAACTCCCGGACGTTGCCAGCCTTCAATTCGATTTGAACTGGAAAGGCATGCTTTACATCGCGGTGGCCCTTTACACCGATTACATGCAGCCCATCAATCTCCAGACCAAAGAAACCGGCCCTGATTTCGGCGGCTTCTACAGCCTTCAGCTCAACAGTTACACGGTCAATTTGCTGCCCGTGAGCAAGCAAGAGCCGCTGCGTTATCTGGGCCAGACCTCCGTGCCGGCCTTGAACCAGAAAAACAAGGTCCACGTGGAAATCCGCGCTAACAAAGCCAAACGCATGATCGCCCTCATGGTGGACGGGTTGCTCGTCAAACAGTGGATCGACACGGATGACTTCGTCGGAAAAGGCACGGGCGTGCGCTTCGTCCACCAGGGGCAAGGCTCGGTGAAACTCAGCAATATCCGGGTCACGGAATGGGACGGCCAGTTCGATGAGAAACCTTCCGCCGCGCCGGAAAGCAAAACCGATTTGGGCCGGCTTCAAAACGGCGACAAAGTTGCCGGCGACCTTCAGCGCGTGCAGGAGGGCAAGGCCACGTTTCTTTTGTCGGAGGGCTCGACGCTCGACATTCCGATCGACCGGATAAAGGTCCTGCAAATGGCCGGGCAAAAAATGGAGCGCCCGCCGGACAACACTTCCACGGTGCGCGCAACGTTCCGGCGTGGCGGCAGTCTGACGTTACGCCTGGAGAAATGGGATCAACAGGAAGTCGTCGGTTCTCACCCAAGCCTGGGCAAGCTCGTCATGAATCCGGCTGCGTTCGAGCGGGTGCAGTTCTACCCGATCGCGCGGCCCAAGCCCACGGCCAGTGTCGTGCCGCGAATGCCGCCCGTTCCCATGGCCATCCCGCGCAACAGAGTGTTCGTTCCGGGTGGTCCCGGTCGCGTGCTGATCCGAGGCGAACGCCTCGCTATCGATGGCCCCTTGGTCATTCTTGATGGCCGGCCAATGGTCCGCCCGATTGCTGCGGAAGGAGGTTGGTGGTGACAGGCCGACCCGTTGCTCAGAGTTCAAAGTTCAGGGTTCTGTCCCGCGGCTGCCAAAAAGAGTGGGTTTAATAGTGTTCTTCGTGGTCCACCGCTCCTTCAGTCGGCGCGCTTCTTTCGCAGGACGAACACGAGGTTATCCGCCAGGTTGAACGCGGCCAGCATGCGTTCGGCGAGGGAATAAACAACCTTGACCGGCCCCAGCCAGCGATTCTGTTTCCAGGCCGTAGTGCGCTTGAGCAAGCCCGCCCGCTCCGCGTCCGGCACGCCTCTCCCTTTGCCGACGAAATCCTTCAGGATGACGACCGGATTGAAGTGCGTCGAAGTCAGCGTCACAACTTCGAACTCTGGACCGCTTCGAGCGAAAGCGCGCAGTGTGGCCGGCGTGAAGTAATTCACATGCTCCGGCATGATGTAACGGTATTTCGCGCCCAGGACGCGGACCGCGAGCGATTTCAGATTGGGCACGAGCACAAAGCAATACCCGCCCGGTTTCAGCAACCTGGCCGCCTTGCTCAGAAATCGTTTGGGCTCGACGAGGTGCTCAATCACAGCCCAAAATGTCACGGCATCGAAGGACGTCTGCTTTTCGCTTAACTCAAGAAACGGAGTTCGAATGACTTCGACCCCGTGCTGCTCGGCGTAATCCAGGGCGGATCCGACGACATCCGTGCCAAACACCGAGTAGTCCTTCGGATGCCTGGATTTCAGCGCAATCAGGAATCCGCCGGTCGAACATCCAACGTCCAGGACCGAGCCTTGCTGGCAGTAAGCGCGAAACAGCTTCAGCTCCCGTTCAAACCGGACCGGCGCGTGATCGCCCTGCAATTTGTCGGAGGCGAGATAGAAGGATTCACCGCGTTGGTCGTAAAAGGAACCCGACGCGAACTCGGAACCGACCGCCTTCGCATAGACCATCGAACAGCTCTGGCACCGGACCAACCGGAGGCTTTCCTTCCGCAGAAACAGACGCGACTTGTCTTCGTTGCACAACGGGCAGGAGCGATTGAGAACCGGTTCGCGCATTCGATTACGTCGCGCTTCGCCGCCCGCGGAGCATTTGAGTTCTCATTTATCGCAAAGCTCTCAACAACCGCCTGGGATGAACCGGATGCACTGGCGGCAGGTCAGAGTCGCCAAAGGCCAGCAGGAATGCTTCTTCGTCAATGTTCAACAGATGTTTGTCCGACGTGACCAGCAGTGCAATACTTGCGAGTGAGGTCTGGGCCAGGATTTTGCCGTCGTTGCGCTCACTTTCGGGGATGAGGCCCAGATCGAGCAACCGCTCAGCAAACCGATAGGAGACGGTAATCTCCGTGGTGGACAGCGCAAATGGCTGACAGTTCCAGGGCGCGAGCTTTCTCAGGGCGATCTCTGCGAAATGGAACTGCGGTGCAAGATTTGAATTCGCGAGAATCTCTAGTTCCGCAAGCACTGTTGGAGGTGCGAGGAAATGGTAGCCGCGCGCCGCGAACTCCTCCCTGAAGTCGTGCGCGAAATCCTTCTCCTCGGCGAGGTCCAGCAGAACGTTAGTGTCCAGCGCCAGTGATTTCTTTGGGCTGGCGGCCATAGACCTTTGCCATCGCCCGGCGGAAATGTTCGGCTTCCTCCTCCGGTGAGAGCTTGCTGGCGAGCCTCCGCGCTGCCGCCGCCCATCGCGTGCCATTCGTTTCTTCCGGGTAATCCAGTTTCTTCCGCTTGCGAGCAGGCCGTTTCATGACACTCAGACCCTATCCGATCCGCACAGGTGAAGCAAGCCAGTCACAAGCCAGTCACGGAATGTCTCCGGCGTGTCAGATCTTATACGAGCCGCTCCAGGAAGGTGACTGTTTTGGTGAGCCAAGGTTCTTCACGGATCCAGCGCGGCGGAGATCTCTGGATGCCGACCTTCCCAGCAAAGTCGCCAAAGGTTCGCCGCATCTTCCGGGACAACACTTTCAATGGTTTGCCGTTCCTGTCTGCGCCCTCCTCACTAATGCACAGCGCCTTCTCCAACAGACGACTTCCTTTGGCGCCCTTCACCAAAACGAGGCCAGGGCGGCGATCTTTGGTGATGATGTGATAGTTCCTTCTGAACAGACGGCGTATCGCGTCGCGCGAAAAGTCCTTCGCAAGGCCGGCCGTCTTGACGATGAAGTAACCGATGAGGTAGAGAGCAGGCGCTCGCGCAAAATCAAATCCTTGCAACCCGGCGTAGAACACCAGGAAGTCACCTTTCTGAAGATGCCTCAGCCCCGCCTTGGGTCGCGTCGGGTCGCCATAAGTGAACGTCTCAAACTCAGGATCAAAGTGGATATGCGAGTCTTTCATCCTCGCTTGCTTGTGTTCCGAAAAATACTCCACCAGAGAACCTCCGTACCGTCCGCGAACGTTGCCATACGTTCTCCCATCCTTGGCGGACTCACTCGGAATCGGGACATACTCAAATCGGCCATCCTGAAAGAGTGGCCCGTGGATACCGCCGCAGCCAGTATCGATTCCGACGCGGAGAAGCGCGATTTTCATTCTTATGATTTGAGAGATTTGAAAGCCTCCAGAAATTCGGCAACGCTTCGGTATTTCTTCGTTCTTGCATGCCGATCCTTCTTTAGGCGCAATTCCGGTTTGTCCCAAATAAAACTCAATTTAGGATCGCCGACTAAGAGGTACGCCCGACGGACATCCTTGTGCCACTGGTTAGGATTGCGCCTTTGGGAATGGGAATGTCCTTCTTCCTTTGGCCGAAGGTAATTCTCTGGTAGAAACCGGTCGCGACCGAGAAGCGGAGAGGATTTCGGGAAGAAGATATCACCGAGGAAGTGCCTGTGCGCCACCTTCGCTTGTAGCGTCATGCCGTATTCGTCCTTGAGGCTGTAACGAGCGTTCCAGAGGTCGAAATGCGATTCAAAAGCATCGCCGACACGCATCAGATAGAAGAGGCCATATTCCGGCTTCACGGTCCCAAGGTTTGTCAGTCCAGCTATCCAGACGCCTTTCTTCCAATCTGACTGATCACGCCATGTTCGCATGCGGTGTTTGCATGTGCACAGAGTGATGCAGTTACCCTGGAAATTCGGCGCACTCCCTTCCTGTCGTAGCCCGTTTTTCGCCGTGCGTCGTATTGTCGTCAGGAGGTAGGCATACACTTCACCGTCTTTCTTGAGGCTGATTCTTTTGAACTGAGCAAGGCTCCGATTCATATTCTTACCCAGCTTAGTCGAACGCGGTGGAAATGGTTGGTGGATTTCCTGGGCTGAGCAGCCGCAGCCTTTTGCACGCGAGTTTGGTTGGCATTCCATAATCTGATGTGTTGGTTTCATTCTTCCGGAAAGCACTGATTCAAGCTTGCCTTGATTACAAGTAGTTCCATTTCTGCTTCGTCGAGCCTTGCTTTGAAATTGCCAGGAAGCGTGATCGCCAAATCGTCTTTGGCCGCCTTGCGCAGAAGGTTGATATGGTTCAGCCCTTCCTTGACGGTATGCCTGGCCTGTGCTGCTCGTGCGGCCGCGATCTCGACGAAGGCCTGGGGACCGAGCACATCGTCCGAGATCAACTCTTCCCAAAGCGCTATGGCGCCTTCCCAATTCCGCTGCGAAGCAAAGTAGTCAGCCAGCGAATGGAGCAGTAAGCTGATCTCGTTACACCGGCCCATTCGGTGAAGTATTCTCAGGCAGCGCGGCACCAACGCATCGGCCTTCTTCACAAGCCGCAGAGCCTTGAAAGTGTCGAGTGCGAAAGCCAATTCTAGTGGCGCCACGGTCGGCGAAAACCGCGCGGGAATGAACTCCAGAGCCTTTTGGGAATCGCCGAGGGAATGATAGAAGCACAGCATGGAATACCGGCACCTCCGGCTGCTTCGCAGGCCCATGGATGTGTAAGCCTTTTCGATTCGACATGTCCATGGCTTGAGGTCGTCGCCATGAGCGAGCAATGCACGAATCGCTTCATTGAACAACACGGCAGACAAGGGTTTCTGCGATATGAGACACCCCACCATCCGAACGATTTCGCCCTGCATACCCATTTCGCAGAGTCCGTCCAATTCTCGGAGCAAAGCCTTGTCCTTCGCGCCCGTCTTGATCGATCGTTTTCTCATGTCAACAATTTACTGAGAGTTTTGTTCGTTCGAGGTTTCTGAGGGTGCCGCTGGTTGAGCTTTGTGGCTATTACAATTCGGTAAACGACGAAAGAATGCTCCTATCCAGGCATCGAGCCAAGGATGCCCATGATATCTCCGTCGAAGTCCTCGCCGATCAGGGAAAGTTCGCCGGGCTTGATCGCAAGGTATTTCCCGGTCGCCGCGGCCAGGACGACGTTTTGCGGGTCGCGCAACTCGCCGCGGGCTTCGAAGAGTTTGTCGCGCCTATTGCTCACCAACTCGCCGATGGCCAGCGCTTCGATTCCAGGCCGGAGCGGATGGGCGTAGCGCACCGTCATCTCGGCGCAATACGCGAAGCGCTTCGTCCGCACGCCACATGCCCAGACCATGACCTCGTCCAGCAAGGTGGCGATCAATCCGCCGTGGATGGTGTTTTGAAATCCCACGTGCTCGGCTCGGAAGGTCAGCCGGGTTTGAACGCGGACACCATCAGTCTCGAAACGAAGCCGCAGGCCGTGCGCGTTTTGCCGCCCGCAGACAAAGCAGGATTTCGTGGTTGGCAGCGTTTGCATTCGTGGAACCTATCGAATTCTCCGATGATCGCCATCCTCAAAGAAGATGCCCTGGAGCCGTATTTCCACCGTCGTTTTCTGACTCTTCGCTGTTTTCAGTGGCTGGCGCCGAGGGCGACCTTGGAAACAACCGGCCGATGTCCGCTCCCTTTCCCTTCACCCTGGCCCTCTCCCCAAAGGAGAGGGAATCTCGGTTCACACCGTTGGCCAACCGCGACGCATCATTTGCGCCGAGCGCTGGAACCCGTTCTCCCTCTCCCCAAGGCAGAGGGTCGGGGTGAGGGGAACGTGACGATCAAGCCACCGGTACGTCGCCACTGAGGACAGCGAAGAACCTTTTGATTGAAGTCCCGGGCTCTGGTCCAATCGCGCCTGTGAGCCAACCCGTCACGCCTCCCAACCGACCAAGCCGACTTCGCCAACGATTCGTGGAAGCGAGCGCAATTGTCCTGGCATCCGTCCTCCTCTCCTGCGGCCTCAAGGTTAAGGCGGCATCCGCGCCTGGCGAGGCAAGTGGAATCCGCGCCGAGACATGGCTGGACGCGAAACCATTGCCAGCCGACGGCGACGATGAAGTGATTCAGGCGGACATCCGTGATTTTGACGCGGTGCGACAGGCGTGCCACGGCGTGAGGACGATGGTGCATCTGGCCGCGGTGTCGGACGAGGATGACTTCCACACGCGGCTGCTCCCGATGAACCTCCTGGGGGTGTACAACGCCTTCGAAGCCGCACGCCAGGCGGGCGTAAAGAAAGTCGTTTTACGCGAGCACCTGCCAGACCATCGTGAATTACGGAGACGGCGTCCGCGTCACACCCGACATGCCCATGCGCCCCGTCACGGTCTATGCCTGCACGAAGGCTTTCGGCGAGGCGCTGGCGCGGCACTACTCGGATATCCACGGGATGTCGATGATTTGCCTGCGGATTGCGTGGTTTCAGGGATACGATAGCGAGTTGCTCCGAACCCGGCCGGACATGTTGAAGTACTGGTGCAGTCCGCGCGATCTGACGCAACTCATCGTGAAGTCGATTCAGGCCGATCTGCCTTTCGCCATCTTCTTTGGACTCTCCAAGAACGAGGGCAATCTGTGGGATCTGAGCAATGCGGAAAAGCTGACCGGGTATCAGCCGGAAGACCACGGGGCAGATTTCCTTCCAAAGTAGGACAGGCTTCGAGCCCGTCTGGTCAGGCAAGATCCCTGACCTACTTTGGCGACCATTCCAGGACCTGTTGGTCCGCCAGGAGCCGGCGGCGGAGCTTCTCGTAATCCACCTTTTGAATCGGAACTCGTTCGTCGATGGCGATGCCGGCCGCCGTCGCCGCGGACTGGCCAAGAATCATGAAGACCGGTTCCATCCGGATCGATCCGTAAGCGATGTGCGTCGCGGAAAGGCAGACGGGCACGAACAGGTTTTCGCACTGGCTTTGCTTCGGCACAATCGACCGATACGAAATCGGATACGGCTTCACCGGCACTTGCACGTCGCCCTCGTTGAGCACGCGGCCGTTCATCGCGATCCTTTGGCAGTTGTGTGAATCCATGTTGTAAGCGCCCAACCCGACCGCGTCCTCCGCTTTGACGGCGCCACGGCAATTGTGCTCGGTCATCACGTAATCCGAAACCATCCGGCGCGCTTCGCGAACGTAGAGCTGATTCGGCCAGCCGCCGGTGTCGAGAAACTCGTCCTGCGCCGGACCCCATCGCTGCATCTCGTCGCGAATATTTTGCGGCACGCGCGGGTCGGTCGCGAGAAAGTGGATGAAGCCGCGCGTGTAATCCTCGTGCGCCTTCGCGATTCGGTGGCGCGTCGCGTAATCGGCTTCGGGATAATCGTAATTCATGCCGATGAAGTCGGTCGAAAATCCGCCGTTGTTGTTGATGTCGGTCTTGCCGTTCGGCATCCAGATCGGGTGCCAGAATTGGCTGAGCGCCGGTTTCCGGCCCGCGGCCCCGAGCGCTTCGAGATAGCGCGCCAGCAATTCGTATTGGGCCGGATCGTAGCTTGCCGGTTTCGGCAACGGGAGGCGCTGCGCGGCGTTCGTCGTGAAGCAAAGGCGATAGTTGTAGGTCTGCACGCGATGATCGCCTTCGCCGGGCACGCCGCCATCACCAGCCTGGATGAACGGCAGCAAACCGCTCGATCGGTCGCCGGGGTTCACGTACGGATCGACAGCCACCGTGAATTGGTGTTTGGGCGTCTCGGCGCGAATGCCATTGAGCGTTTCCCGGTACTGGGAATTGGCCTCGCGTCCGACGGTGTAGCTGACTTTGGCTTTCGCCATCAAGTCGCCCTCGTAGGTTGCGTCCACGAACATCCTGGCACGGAAAATCTTTCCGCTCTCCATCGTGATCTCGGCGAGGCGCGCGCCTTCCTTCTTCACCGAAGCCAGCCGTTGCTGGAGATACACGGGCACGCGGGCTTCGTTGATCATCTGAAAGAACAGATTTTCGGCCACGTGCGGTTCAAAGGTCCATTGTTCGTCCTTTCCATAATGCCGGCCAAGCCGGCGATAAAACTCGTGCGCGATTCCGCCGATGGCCGCTTTGTTCCCGATGTCCGTCGCGCCCAGGCCGCCCGTGGTCATGCCGCCGAGGTGACTTCCGAACTCCACCAGGACCGCGGTCTTTCCCACGCGCGCGGCCTGCACTGCGGCGACGATTCCGCCAGAGGTTCCACCGTAAACACAGAGATCGGCCTCGATGATTTCGGCGGCGCAGAGCCTGGTGGTTTGCGAAAGGACCAAAGCGACGACAACGAATGTCTTCCGCAAGGTGATGCGTGTCATTTTCATTTGAGAATCTCCCGGACGATGCCTTCAAATTCCGCCGCGCGCACGGACCAGCGGCAATTCGCGTTCATGTAAGCCACCTGCTGTTTGAGGCTTTGCCCCAGCTTTTCATCACCACGCTTGAATTCCTCCAGGAGCATCAGCGCGCGCGTAATGAAATGCCGGCCCTGAACGATCTTGCCGTCCTCCAGTTCAATCACATGCCCAAACCCAGACATGACCTCCGGCAACGCGCCAAGCCCTGAGCAGATGACCACGCAGCCCGCGGCCATGGCTTCCATGATGCAGATGCTTGAAACCTCCGGCAACGTGCTCGGGAAAAACAAAACCAGCGTCGTCTTGAGCGTCCGCGCCAGAAGCGACTGGCTCACGTTGCCGATATAATTGACGCCGAGCATCGCGCGGCAGGATTCGTAGAACTCGTACCAGGACCGGTCCAGGCGATGTTCGTTGTTGGGCGGGTACATCTCGAAGCTGGAAAAGATATTCAACGTCACAGTCCGATCCACCTTGCGCAGCTCTCGAAAAAACACCGCCGCCGCCTTGAGCCCTTTGTAGGGCGTGCTGGTGAACGCCATCACCGGCGGCCAGGCTTTGAAATCCAGAATGGGATCGCGCTCCGCGAACATCGATTCGAAAAAGGGCGAGATGGCATTGCGCAGCACGAAGATCCTCTCAGGAGGAACCTGGCCGCCGGCGAGGTAATTCTGCCGCTGCCATTCGCTCACGCACAGAATCAAATCGCGCGCGCAGAGCGGCGCCCGGAGGAACGCGGTGTAATTCGCGTCCGGGCTCCACGGATTGTGTTCCCAGCAGAAAATCAAAACCTCCGGGCCAAGCCTCTGCCTCAATTCGCGGGCGTGATTGGGCGAATTGAGAACGAGGATGGCGTCGGGCTTGCCCCAGCCCGCCAACTCACTCAACGGCGCGCACCGAACGCCCCGCAAGACGCGGCTGGCTTTCGTTCCATTGAACAGCCCGACTTCATGCCCGCGCCGCGCCAGTTCAATCGCCAGATAACATTGCGCCGATTGCGAACCGGCCAGCGCTTGCTGGAACGGCGTCTCGACGTCGTATTCGTGGGCCAGATTGGGATTGAGCAACGCGATGCGCATGCGCGGCTGAGCATTTTATTTGGCTGAGGTGAGTTCGCAACCTTGAATGTCTCCCCGGTCTCCCCGTGCCTTTCCGAAACGAACCCACTCCTTCGCCCTCACAGGGCACACTATCCCGCCGAGGCGTTTTTGGCTTCAAGACGCGATCCGGAATTCATCGCGGCTTCCCATGAACCAGATGGTAGGGCGAGCCTGTCCCAGCGAGCCGAGTCGGACGTGTTCCACGCACGTCGGTCGGCTCGCCGGGACGGACTCGCCCTACCGGGTTCATGGGCCGAATGCAGGTCCGAAAGGAACAGGACACTTTCCAGAAACAATATCATTGACCGCTCGCGGCTCCGCAGCAGACTGCGATTGCTCGTCGAGCTTGCGAATGTAACCGCGCGATTCTGGGCTTGGCGGATGCGTATGCAAAACTCACCGGAGCCGATTCAGGACGCCATCAACCTGTTTGCCGGGAACCAAATCGACCGCGCCGCGCGCGCGTTCGAGGCCGTTCTCGCCACGGAACCGAATCACGCGGTGGCCTTGCATTTCCTCGGCTTGTGCAAGCATCGGCAGCGGCAGACCGACGCCGCCCTGGCGCTGCTCCTGAGGTCCATCGAATTGGAGCCCAATCGCGCCGCCTTCCACAGCAACCTGGGTCTATTTTTCGCCGAATTGAACGAACTGGACCGGGCGCTCGACGCATACTCCAAAGCGCTCAGCCGCGATTTCAATTCCGCCCAGACTCACACGAACCTTGGAAGTGTCCTGCAAAGAAAGGGACAAAACGCCCGAGCCATCGAGTCGTTTCAAACTGCGCTGCGGATCCATCCGGAATTCGCCCAGGCCTGGAACAATCTCGGCAGCGCGCTCGCCGCCGAGGGCCGAACGCAAGAAGCGATCGACGCCTTCGAGAATGCGCGGCGGATCGCTCCGTCGATTCCGGAAGTTCATTTGAATCTGGGCAATCTCCTTTTGGCTGAGGGCCAGCTCGACGCCGCGGTCGAGAGATTCCAGGCGGCAGTTCAGCTCCGGCCAGACTACGCCGACGCTTTGATTGGACTGGCGCGCGCCTTCAATGCCCGGGACGACTCCGCCGCGGCTGTCGCGCAGTTAAGGCAAGTGGTGCAACGCGCGCCCTCGAATGCCAAAGGTTTTCTGGAGCTGGGCCACGCGCTCCGGGAGCGAGGGCAATTCGACGAGGCGCTGGCTTGCTTCGAGAAGGCTGCCACGCTCGACCCGGCAAATTTTTACGCGCAATGGAACACGTGCCTGGCGTTGCCAATCCTCTATCGCAACGCCGACGAAATTCAGTTCCACCGCCCACGCTGGCAGAAAGGCGTCCGAAAGTTTCTGAGTTTCGTCGAGACTCACGCGGTCTCGCGCAAGGCCAGGCTGCCGTTCACCGCGCCGCACACCAACTTCTATTTGCACTATCAAGGTTTCAACGACCTTGCGGAGCAGCGAACGTACGCGAAAGTGCTCTCACGCCTGGCCGCCCAGGCTCATCCGGATTGGGTCCAGCCAAGGGCGGCGCGCCGCGTTGCGGGCAGGAAACTCAAAGTTGGCTTCGTCTCGGCATTCTTCTGCTTGCACACGGTCTTCAAACTTTTTCACGGATGGATCAAGCACCTCAACCGGGACGAGTTTGAGGTGTTTTGTTTTCACACCGGCAAAGACTTCGACAAAGCGTCGATGCACTTGCGGGACCAGACGCCTCATTTCTATTCCCAGTTTCGTTCCCCGGACGAAATCATCCAGCGAATCGGGGCGTGCGAACTCGACGTGCTGATCTACCCGGAGATCGGCATGGATCCGGTTACGCAAAGCCTGGCCGCCTTGCGGTTGGCGCCGGTCCAATGCATGGCGTGGGGACATCCCGTGACCTCCGGACTGGAGACCATCGATTATTTTCTGTCGAGCGACCTGATGGAAGGTCCGGGAGCCGGCACTCATTATTCGGAAACGCTGGTCCGGCTGCCGAACCTCTCGATTTCCTATCCGCCGCCCGATGTTGAAGTCGCGCTCCGGCCGGAAAGATTAGGCGAGCGCGACCCCGGCAAGGCCTATTTTCTTTGTTTGCAAAGCCTCTTCAAGCTGTTGCCGCAGTATGACGATTTGGTTCCGAAGATTGCGGCCCAGGCGCCTCATTCCGAATTCTGGTTTATCGGTTTGGATTCGAAGGAGGTGACGGAACTTTTCCGCAACAGGCTGGCTGAAACCTTCACGAAGCACGGGCTCGACCCAAATCGATATCTGCGCATCCTTCCGAAGATGAAGTTCGGGTCTTTTCTCGGCCTGGTTAGGGAGTCGGACATTATCCTGGACAGCATCGGCTGGTCCGGCGGCAACACGACGCTCGAGGCGATCGCATTTGACAAGCCGGCCGTGACGCTGCCGGGCGAGATGATGCGCTCGCGGCATACGGCGGCGATCTTGAAACGGCTTGGAATCGAAGAAACTGTGGCCCGGGATTTGGAGGATTATGTCCAGAAGTCCGCGCGTCTGGCGTTGGACCGTTCGTGGCGTGCGCAAATTGCTTCGCAGATCAATGCTGGCAAATCCAAGGTCTATAACGATGCCGAGGCGGTGAGAGGCCTCGAACGATTCCTGGCCCGAACGTAGGGCAGGCATCCTGCCTGCCCAGTCACGCATTTTGCCGGCAAGCAGACGCGCCGCAATGAATCCGGAATTTGATTCAACCACGGATGAACACGGATTCACACGGATCAAAACTTCCCTCCTATCCGTGTGAATCCGTGTTCATCTGTGGTTAGAAAATCTGAGAAGAGATTCCAGAAGTATCAGGCTAAAGAGTCTTGGCAGGCTGGAAGCCTGCCCTACAGTGTCGCGCCACAAATTTCCTTGCTGGGGTTCGAGAATGCTCTAATGATCGCCCAGAACCAAGACGGCAGCGTATGGAATTTCTCATTTACCTGGTTTGTCTGGTGGTCGGGGTTGTTTTCGTTCTCTTCACAGCGATTGCAGGCCATGTCTTCGGCGGCCACGACGCCCACGTGATCGGCAGCGGCGGGCACGCTGAGGCCGGTGCGGACATGAGCGACGCTCCGGGGATTTCCATTTTCAGTCCAACCGTCATCGCTTCATTCGTCACGTCTTTTGGCGGTCTGGGAATTATTTTCAGCCAGATTGAGGCGACCAAAAGCCCGTGGATCAGCGCCCCGCTGGCTGTGCTGGGCGCGGGGTGCATTGCCGGGACGTTCCTGATCCTCCTGCGCAACTTGATGGCGAGGACCGCGAGTTCCAGTGAACCGCAAGTCGCGAACCTCGTCGGAACGTCGGCCACGATCATTACTCCAATTCCGGAAAACGGCGTCGGAGAGATCGCGTATGTTTATGCCGGCACGCGCTACACGGCGCCGGCGCGGGAAGAGCATGGGGTGGCCGTGGGCAACGGCGCGCCCGTGGTCATAACGCGGGTCGCCGGTTCTCAATACTACGTGAGGAAAGTTTAGCCGCGAATCCTATGAATCCCCACCTTTTCCTGGCCCAACTGTTGCCGAGCAGCGCACTGATCATTGGCTCAGCCATCATCATCGTCCTGGTCGTCCTCATCCTGTTCGCCTACATGCTGAGCCGGTACACCAAGGTCGGCCCGAACGAAGTGCTGGTCGTCTCCGGTATTCGGCGCAAGGTCAAAGATCCGGACGGCGCGGTCCACGAACGCGGCTTCCGCATTGTCAAAGGCGGCGGCGCTTACATCTGGCCGATCTTTGAGAAGGTCGATGTTCTCTCCCTGGAACTGCTCACCATCGACGTGCAGACCCCGGAAGTTTATACGAGCAAAGGCGTGCCCGTGCGCGTGGACGGCGTCGCCCAAATCAAAGTCAAGGGCGACGATATTTCGATCGCCACCGCTTCCGAACAGTTCCTGGGCAAATCGACGGATGAAATCCGCAACATCGCCACGCAGACCCTGGAAGGCCATCTGCGCGCCATCCTCGGCACAATGACGGTCGAGGACATTTATCAGAACCGCGATGCGTTCGCCTCCAAGGTCCAGGAGGTCGCGGCGGGCGACATGGCGAACATGGGCTTGGGGATCGTCAGCTTCACGATTCGCGACATTCGGGATTCGCAAGGGTACCTTGAAGCATTGGGCAAACCGCGCATCGCCCAGGTGAAACGCGACGCCCAAATCGCCCAGGCCGAGGCCGACCGCGACGCGATGATCAAGTCGTCCCAGGCCCAGCAAGCGGGCCAGGAAGCGAAGTTTATCGCCGACACGAAAATCGCCGAAGCGCAGCGCGATTATCAATCGAACGTTGCGCAATACCAGGCCGCGGTGAACCAGAAAAAGGCGGAGTCCGACCTGGCGTACGACCTGCAAAAATTCAAGACGGGCCAGCTCGTCAAAGCGGAAGAGGTTCAGGTCAGCATCATCGAGAAGCAGAAGCAGATCGAGTTGCAGCAGCAGGAAATCCTGCGCAAGCAGCGCGAGTTGGAAGCCAACGTGCAGAAACCGGCCGACGCCGAGCGCTACAAAGTCGAGACCCTTGCGAACGCGAAGAAATTCCAATTGGAGACGGAAGCAGCGGGCGCGGCTTCGGCGGCCAAGGCACAAGGATTCGCCTCAGCCGACGTCGCCAAAGCCACCGGCATCGCCGAGGCGGAAGCCAATCAGGCTCGCGGTCTGGCCGAAGCCGCGATCATCGAAGCGCAAGGCAGAGCCACCGCCGAGGCCATGCGGATGAAGGCCGAGTCGTTCAAGCAGTACAACGAAGCCGCCGTCATCGAGATGATTGTGCGCGTGCTGCCAGACGTGGCGGGCAAAGTGAGCGAGCCGCTCGCGAAGACCGAGAAGATCGTGATCATCAACAGTGGCGGCTCCGGCGGCGGGGCGAGCAAGGTCACCGGCGACGTCACGGAAATCATCAGCCAGTTGCCGCCGGTGCTGGAGAGTTTGACCGGCGTGAGTTTCCAAAAGTTGCTCGAACAAGTGCCAGCGCTGAAGAAGGCGATGGGAAAGGAGTAAACCTGCATGCGCCTCTTCGAAGCCATCGTGGAAGCGAATCACCGGGCACTGTCCGGTGACAAAACGGCGGGCTTGCGCCCCGACGAGTTCACGGACGCGTTGCCGGTCGTGGCTTTGACCTGCATCGATCCGCGGTTGAACCCGCTGATTCCGGAAGTGCTCGGCGTGCGCGAGGAACACTTCATCTGGCTGCGCAACGCGGGCAACATCATTTTCGACTCGATGAGTTCGATGATGCGCACGCTGGCCCTGGCTTGCGCGGTTAAGGGCGGCAAGGAAATCGCCATCGTCGGCCACACGGATTGCCTGGTCTGCAAGACCACGATTCTTCAGCTTACCGAGCGGTTTCGCCAACTCGGAGTGGAACGCGCGCGGTTGCCGGAGAACCTGGTCGAGTTTTTCGGCCTTTCCGCCAGCGAACGGCAAAATGTGCTCAAAGCCGCGGACATCGTGCGCCACAGCCCGCTGATCGGTCCGAAGATTCCCGTGCATGGATTGCTGCTGGACATTACAAATGGGAAACTCGAATGGTTGATGAACGGCTACCAGACCCTTGACACCTTCAGGACGGCGACTTCTGCGACGGCAGAGCGCAGCTCTCCAGCTTCCACGCCGCTGGCGGAGCTTCCTTCGCTGGCCGTTGGCGAAATGAAATTCCCGGAGTTCAAAATCGGAGACGCCCACGTTGTAACCCAAACTCAGACCACACCTGTGCCAACAGAAACTGCGGAGGCGACCTCCGAACCCGCCGCAGGGCCGGCGGCCAAGCTGGTGGAAAAGACGAAATCTGCGGCTGGCGCCGTGCAGAAGGTGTTGCGGCTGGAAGCGGCTCAGAAATACCGGATCGTGGCCAGCGACCGGAAGATTTACGGGCCGGTCACGGGCGGCAAGATCATGGAGTGGATCGCGGACGGTCGTATCGATTGGCAAACGTTGGCCAAACCCGAAGGCGGCTCCGAATGGAAACCGCTCTCCGCCTGGGCGGCCTCGGCGGCCAAGGATGCGCTCTCCCAACTGCTCCCGCCGAAAATCCAGTCGTTCTTTCGCTCCAAACATTAGCCAAACGCCGGGAGTTCAAAGTTCAAAGTTGGGTGCATGAAAAGCGTCGCCGAAATGAAGATTCTCAAAGAGCAGAGCCGGGTCTAAGGTCAAAGCGAATGGCCGGGCACACGAACCACTGAAAACAGCAAGGGAACATGAGCTTAACACGCCGATTCTTTTTAACCTCAACTGGCCTGGCAGCCGCATCCACCGTGTTTGGGGCGGACCGGGCAAGCGCCGCAAGCTCCGCCACGGCTTCCAAAATCAAACTGGGCATCTCCACCTATTCGTACTGGCACTTTCGGCGCCCGAAAGTGTCCATCGAATCCGTCATTGAAAAAGCCGCGCGACTCGGCGTCGGCGGCGTGGACATTTTGCACCGGCAAATGGACGGCGAAGAAAAGGGGCCGCTGGACGCCGCTTACCGCGCGTATTGCAGCCGCCTCAAACGCCTCGCGTTCGTCAACGGTGTCGAACTGATCTGCCTTTCCACGCATCAAACTTTTGTCAGTCCGAAGCCCGAAGAAATCCAGGCCAACGTCGAGCACACCAAAAAGTGCATCGAAATCGCCTATCAGTTGGGCGCGCCGAGCATCCGCATCAACACGGGCCGATGGAACACGGTGAACTTCGACACCCTGATGGCCAATCGCGGCATCGAGCCGATCTTGCCGGGCCACACCGAGGAGGAAGGATTCAAGTGGTGCATCGACAGCCTGCAACGCTGCCTGCCGAAAGCGGAGGAGTGCGGCGTGCTGCTGGCGCTGGAAAACCACTGGGGCCTCGCCCGAACGCCGGAAGGCTTGCTCCGCATCGTTAATGCGATCAACTCGCCCTGGCTGGGCGTCCTGATGGACACGGGTAACTTCCTGGAAGATCCTTATGAGAAGCTGAAGCAAATCGCCCCGAAAACGATTTTCGTCCAGGCCAAGACTTACTTCGGCGGGGGCGAATGGTACACGCTGGATTTGGATTACACGCGGGTCGCGCGGATTTTGTCCGAAGTGAATTACCACGGCTACGTCTCGCTCGAATTCGAAGGCAAAGAGGACGCCGACGTCGCCGTGGCGAAGAGCCTTGATCTCCTGCGCAAGGCGTTTGAGACCTGATCGGAATGGTCACGGTTTGTTCGATGGTCGGCGTTCGATGTCGGATGTTCGATGTCGGATTGCATTTCAACAGAAGGCAACGAAGAGAACGAAGGCCGTTGTAACGAATTGCGCTTGCTGCCAAGCCGCCCAGTGCTCCCCATCCTTTGACAATCCCGCGCCCCTGGTCTAACAGTCCCTTCGTGAGCGAAAACCTATTCCCGTCCGGGCCATGGGTCGGTTTCTACAATTACTCGGGTCCGAAGGACAAACATCGGATGAGCTTGCATCTCTCCTTTGCTGGCGGCCGCATGAGCGGCGATGGGAACGATGACGTGGGCCGATTTCTCATTCAAGGCCGATACGACGCGGCGTCGCTGGAATGTCATTGGACCAAGACTTACCCCGGATCGCACGACGTCTTCTACCGAGGTTTCCGGGAAGGCAAAGGAATCTGGGGCACATGGGAAATCCATGATGGTTGCCGCGGCGGATTTCACATCTGGCCGCGCGCGGCGGGCGAGGGCGAGGAGCAAACGGAAGAACTCTCCGAACCGAAGCCCGCCGAGCCCGTCGCTGCGTTTGCAGTGAGCGAGCCTCGGCCTTGAGCTGGGTGCGATTAAAATTAAAGCGGTCGGTCAACGAAGTCTTCTCCCTCTCTTCCCGAAGGGAGGAGAGGGCTGGGGAGAGGTGGTGCGTTGGCTCGCTTCTGTCGATCCAGCCCAGAGCACGAATACGCCCGGAGTGTCTTCGGATGGGGTGTGAATCAGGACGTTTCCCTCGCGCTTCTCGATGCGAAGGATTGGGCTTGTGTCCGGGGTGATCTGCGCACCGGATTTGGGGAACGAGACCGCGCCCGCGAGGGTAACTGCGGCCCAGGGTCTAAGAGCGTGTCCGAAAATTGCGCGGGGTCCTGCGGCGAGGGATTTTGGCTGTGGCCAAGGCGGCGAGGTCCGAGCATCCCCAACGCGGGCTGTAAGGACCGAGCCAACGCAGGCCACGGACAAAAGAC
>VHCZ01000057.1 GCA_016871535.1 Verrucomicrobiota bacterium | reverse complement strand
GCTGTCTTCACAACCAATACTTTGCCGAATTGAACGACGTCATCACCGCAATTACTCCGTGCCTTCGTGCATGGTCCCGTCCGAACACCACCTTGTCTCGCCTCTGCGGGATCGCTTAACATAGGCAATTACTTGTGACGTTGTGTTTAACGACGGTGGAGCGACGCTCCTGCGGAGCTTTTCTTCGATGGCCTTGGCTCGGCAGGAGCCTCGCTCCACCTTGACTGTGAGGACACTCTTTGCAGGTTCTATCCTTCGCCCCGCTTTGAATGGACCGGGGGGGGCGCGATAAAATGCACGATGCTCGTGTTGGGACTTTGGCGCAATGCTTGTTCTGTTTCCTTCTGACTCGTAATGTTCGAGTGCGGCCGGTCGATCCCGCTCATGGATGACTTCGACAATCTGGAGTTACTGCAAAAAATCAGGCGCTCGCGACCGCGCGGTCTGCGTGTGCAAGACGCTGGGAGGGCTTCTCCGCTTGCCATCGGATCATCGGCCAGTGGATCGAACTCAACCAGGCCCGCATCACGCGGATCGTTCACCTGAGTGAAATCGGCCAATCCAGCCCCGCGTCCTGGTCTGGGGATGATCCTAACGGGCATCAGGCGCTCAGCGAGACGGGCTGTTTCACCTGGATCGACTTCTCCTCCGCCTCGCAGATTTCGACGGCGCTGACTCCGTCTCGGGCCGTCACCACGGTCGGGGGTGTGCCGCTGCGGATGGCGTCGAGCAAATGAGTCAGTTCGCCGACGAAACCGTCGGGTTCTTCGCACTTGATCGTCCGGGGCGCCTGGCTCTTTTCAAACAGCTTGAGCGCGTCCTGGCCGCGGCTGAAGTCATAATCCGCTGTGGCGTTCTCGAAGTTGGCGGTGTAGCTCATGTTGAAGCCGAAGCCGGGCGTCATGGCCCAACTGCCTTCGGCATGGACGCACGCGCCGGATTTGACTTCGTACTGGGCGACCACGTGATCGATCGCCCCGCTGAACTTTGTGAAACCCGTGGCAAAGACGCTGCGTGGGCGGCCAAAGCAAAACTGCACGAAATCCACATCGTGAATGTGGAGATCCAGCAGCGCCCCGCCCGATTGCTTGCCGTCGAAAAAATGTTGTTGTCCCCAGCCTGGAGGTTCGGCCACGCGTCGAAACCGAGCGCCCAGAGTGCCGCCAAATTGCCGGGTCTCGATGGCCGCTTTCAACCATTTCCACTCCGGCCAGAAACGGAGGCACATCGCGGGCATGAAGATTCCCTTGGCGCGCGCGGCGGCGGCGGCGATTTCCCGAGCGAGCTCCGAGGTCCGGGCCAGCGGCTTTTCGCAGAGGACGTGTTTGCCGGCCTGAAGCGCCTCGATCGCGTAGGAAGGGTGAGCTTGGGTATGAGAGCAAACGTCGATCAAGTCGATGGAACAGTCCGCGAGCAAATCCGCGAAGTTCCGATACGCCTTCACCTCGGTCATATCGAGCTTGATCGCATCCGCGCCGGCGATGTTGCCCGTGACGTCCGATAGATCGCCGTCCAGGCGGCGCCCGCTTGGATTGCAGATGGCCGCGACGCGGACGCCCGGGATTTGCCGATAGGCCTTGATGTGAGTTGCGGCCATGAAACCCAGGCCGACGATGCCAACGTTGATCATGGAGAACTGAGAATTTGGTCAAGACCCCTCACCGGCCTTCGGCCACCCTCTCCCCATCGGATGGGAGAGGGAAAGGGTGAGGGGTTCATTTCGGATATAACTTTTCGATGAATTGCTTCGCGACCCGGATGTCTGGCACGCGTTGGTTCCCGGCTTCCCGTTCGATGCAGAGGTTTCCATTGAAGCGCAACTCAGCGAGAGTTTTGAAGAAGTCAGGCCAATGGACTTCGCCCGTGCCCACCACGACTTCGTCGCCCCACTGGCCTGAGACTCGGGTCTTCTTCGCGTCCTTGATGTGGCACTGCTTGAGCCACGATCCCAGCGTGCGCAGCGCGTCGATGGGGTCGCCTTTCTCGTACAGAATCATGTTCGCGGGGTCAAAATTCACGCCGACGTTTGCCCGGCCCAGCTTCATGAGAAAGCCGTGCAAGGTCGCGGCGGTTTCTTGCCCTGTCTCCAACGCGAGGTCAATTCCGCGCGCCGCGAAAATGTCCGCAACCATTCTCATCCGGTGCAACAGCTTCGAGAACGCGGGATCTTTCTCCTCGTGCGGGAGGAATCCGGCGTGAAAAGTGACCAGCTTCAGGCGCATGCGCTGGGCCAGTTCGGCGGTGGCCTGAATGTTCTTCCAGTTTTCGTCCCAGGTGGAATCCGGGACGATCCCGCCGGTGCGCTTGATCGATTCCATCGTGGAGTAATCCTCGCCGACGCAGCCGAGCATCCCGGAAGCGAGCGCCACGCCGCTGCGCGCGCACTCCTCCGAGAACTGCCCCCACACGCCCGGGTGCTCGCGAATCGGATCGAGCGCGCACTGGATCCGGCGCAAACCGATTTCATTCAATTGATCGATCAGTTGCTTGGGAGTCTGCGGTTGAAGCGACCAGCTACAGACGGCGAGGCGGTCTAAAATCGCGGCGTTCATCTTATGAAGAATGACCGCCACTCGCGGGCGAGGCAAGCGCAGAGCGGCAATTCTCCGACCTTAGCGTGATTCTTAATCATAATCCTGATCTGACTCTTACTCGAAAAGCGCCTGTCTCTGAACGATTAGGATTAGGATTAAGATTAGGAGCAGGAGAACTCCACGGGCTTAATTCAATGGCAGTGGGGCGAGGCTGTCCCCAGCGAGCCGCCTCCAACGTGTTCTCATTACATCGGCCCTGCGGAATGCCAAAGCTCGCTTTACTTCCCGGCGGAATCGGGGGGTGTCGCCGGGGCGCGGAACGCGCGCTCGACTGTGTCGCTGCGATCCGTCGATACCTTCTGAGCATCACGCCAGAGCCAGCGCATGATGTCCGGGAAAATCGCGCCGCCTTGCTTCTGGCCGTGATTGCCGATGCCCCACGTGTAATTCACGTCGTAGCCTTTCTTTTTGAGCGCATCGACCAACCTGACGTTCTGATAAAACCAGTCGCTGCTGTTCGGATCATTCCCGCCGCGACCGGGCAAGCGATTGTCATTGCGACCGTCCTGAAGGAAAATTCGGATCGGCTTCTTTTCGTTTTGCAGAACGAGGTCCGGGTAAGTATGCCCGCCGCGATTGCCGAGGTTCACAAAGCTTCCGACAAAGGTAAACACCTTGCGGAAGTGCTCCGGCCGATGCCACGCGACCGTAAAAGCGGCAATCCCACCCGAACTCGCGCCGCCAATGCCGTGCAACTCCGGGTCGCGCGAAATGTTGTAGTCCTTGTAGAGGGCCGGCAGCAGTTCATCGACGATCACTCGCGGATATTTGTCATTGAGCGCGTTGTATTCCTCCGGACGATTCGTATCGCGGTCGCCCCAATTCTGCGGCGTCGGTTCGGGCTGATCCGGACGACGGCCCGGATTGATGAACACGCCGAGCATCACCGGGATCTCACGGCGATAAATCAAGTTGTCCAGGACGTGGTGCGCCTGGACATCGCCCGGCTCGTGTTTGAATGCCTGGCCGTCGTTGAAGATCATCAGCGCGGCCGGCTGCGCCGGGTCGTATTGCGCCGGGACATACACCCAATACGTGTGCTGTGTGCCGGGGAATACTTCGCTCGGCAAGGTCTTCGGCCCGTCGAAGCGGCCTTTGGGCACGCCTTCCTGTGGCATCGAGTCGGGGCCGAGCTTGTAGAAGACGTCCATCTTGGGATCGCGACCTGCGCCGCGTCCGCGGCCCTGGGCGGCGGGAGGCGGGTTAGCCTGAGTCGCGGGCTGAGTTTGGGTTTGCGCGAAGCCGTCGAGTGAGGTCGCCAAAATCGTGAGGAGGAGAATGGCTTTCATGAGTAATAGATTAGCGGGAACCGGGGCTCAAGGACGCGGCAGAAGGTAAGTTTCTCCGGACAGTTGCGGCAAGGAAAAAGCATGCGCAGGTGGTATGCTCTGGTATGCTCTCAGTTGAAGGTGGGGCGAGGCTCCCGCCGAGCTAATGCCATCGAAGAAAGGCTCCGCAGGAGCGTTGCCCCACCGTTGTTAACGGAGGGGAGACGCGAATTACGTGAATTATCGCGAAGTCTGTGGTCGACCGGAAATTCGTGGAAATTCGTGGAACTCGTGTCGAAAAGAAATGCACCCTAGATCCCCAAGTTTCCGACCGCTTGAGATTCGCCCGATTTGCGTCTAATCTCCGTTGCATGGTCGCACGAACCAACCGCCGGAACTGGAACACGCCCGCCGCTCTACCATTCCTCGCCTTCCTGGCCTGGACGCTTTGCCAACCCCACGCCGCGGCAGCGGAAGGCGCGGCGACGAAACACAAGCCATCGCCGTTCATGCGGTTCGTTCCCACCAACGCCGGCGAGGGAAATGTCGATACGGCGATCAAAACGTACCGCCGTCAGGATGGCGTCACCGTGACATTGGTCGCCGCGGTCCACGTCGCCGATGCGGACTATTATCAAAAGCTGCAAGCGCGCTTCAAAACCTTCGATGCGGTGCTTTACGAAATGGTGAAACCCAAAGACATGGAAAAGGTGAGCGAGCGTCAAATGAGTCCGGTCAGCGCGCTCCAAACCGGCATCAAGAATCTGCTCGCGCTGGAGTTCCAGTTGGACGCCATCGATTATTCGCCCACCAACTTCGTTCACGCGGACATGGACGTGGCCACGTTTCTCCGGCAGCAGGAAGCCAAAGGCGAGAGCATCCTGGGATTGATGATCCGCGCTGTGATCGAGGAGCAGAGTCGCATCGCCAATTCGCCCAACTCTCCGGACGGATTGCAGCTCTTGTTCGCTCTCATGAGCAAGGACAGCGCTTACAAGCTGAAATTCCTCTTCGCCCAGCAATTGGAAAACATCGAATCCGTTTTCTCCGGACTTGACCGGGGAAACGACGGCGAAGGCTCGGTGCTGTTGAGCGGGCGAAACGAAGTCGCAATGAAAGTGCTGGCCGAACAGATCGACCAAGGCAAACGCAACCTGGCCATCTTCTACGGGGCCGGGCACATGCCGGATTTCGAGAAACGCCTCCTGAAACAGGGCTTCAACAAATCGGCGGAGCAATGGCTCACCGCGTGGGACATTCGCCCGAAAAAGACGTCGAAGTGATGAACTGCCCTTTCGACGTCGCGCAGGCGTCTCGCCTGCGAGCTCAGGGGGCGTCCTCGCCCCAAGTCTCCGCGTGCAACGGGACTGGGGAGCACACGCGCCCTCGCGTGTTCCGACCGGCGCCTCGCCGGCCGGAAGAAAGCCCCAGAAGGTCACATGATGGCGATGTTCGACGGAACCCTTGTGGTCGGCGAGGGCGCCGACCACCGCACGCGAGGCGCGTGCGCTCCCCATCGAAACTGAATAGCCACGGCTTGGCAATTGTCCGATGAACCCTTTATCTGCCGATCACAGACCGGACACAGACCTCGCGCGGCGCATGTCCGCTCTGGGCATCCGGGAATCCGACATTGAGGAGAGCTTCGTGCGCTCCGGCGGGCATGGCGGCCAGAACGTCAACAAAACTTCGACCTGCGTGGTGTTGACCCATCGTCCGAGCGGCGTTCAGGTGAAATGCCAGACCACGCGTCATCAAGGACAAAACCGCCTGCTCGCCCGCCGACTGTTGCTGGACAAGATCGAATCCCAACGCAGAGCCGAGGCCAATGCCCGGCGTTCCGAGGTCGAGAAAACCCGCCGGCGAAACCGCCCGCCCAGCGCGGCGGCGAAGCGCCGCATGCTCCAGGACAAATCGCATCGCGCATCTAAGAAGGAATACCGACGGCGGGTTGGTTTTGAGTAGGCGTTTGCAGCGTCACCGCGTTGCAGCGTCAGTCCGAATAATTCATGCGCTGTTCTGGGGAGCGCACGCGCCTCGCGTGCCTATTGCGGCGCCTCGCCGCAACTCCGCACGCGTCGCTTACCACGCTCTGCGATGCGGTCAGGCGATGTTTCCCGTCGGCGAGGCGCCGACGGGAACACGCGAGGGCGCGTGTGCTCCCCATGACTTCGGAAAGATGCAGCTTGGTCAGTTAGCGCGCGCCGCGTTATTTGCGACACTTGTCTTCCGGCACTGAAAAGCTAAACTTCTGTGTTTCCCTACGACAATCACCGCGATGAAAGAGCCGAACCAGCGGAGCGAGCCAATCATGAGGAGCGCGATCACGTTACGGTTCCAGTCGGACGCCGCTGGCGCGCTCCTCGTCATGGCTCATCCGTATCGCCCTTCTGATTCGCATGAAAACAAACCAGGCAACCATTGATCGCGTTTCCAAGATGAAGTTCGCAAGCGTCTATCCGCTCTATGTCGCAAAGGCAGAGAAAAAGGGGCGCAGAAAGTCGGAGGTGGATGCCGTCATTTGCTGGCTGACAGGCTACAGTCAGCGAGAGTTGGAGGGCCAAATAAAAAAGCAGACAGACTTTGAAACCTTCTTCAAGGAGGCTCCGAAGCTGAATCCTTGCCGAACGTTGATCAAAGGCGTCATTTGCGGCGTCCGTGTCGAAGACATTCAAGAGCCCTTGATGCGGGAGGTGCGCTATCTGGATAAATTGGTCGATGAATTGGCCAAGGGGAAGGCAATGGAAAAGATTTTGAGGGCCTGACAGGACAGTTTCGTGTCCGCGTTGGACGAATAACCGTGGAACGGTGTCCTGCAGTAAATGTAACGGGGAGCGCATTGTCGCGGGCGAATTGACCGGCTTCGGTGAAAATTGCTTCGTGGTCTTCAAGCCCGGAACCTTGAGGTTCTGGAGTCTCACGCTTACTGCTTGTCCGCGGGATGGACGACAAAGCTCGTAGCCCAGAGTTGCACTCTGCCGTAGCGCAGAATTGTATTCTGCGGGGCGTCTCCCAGTCCGAGCCCGCTGGGACTTGCCGGCGCCCTGCCGATTGGAAATCGGCGATACAGCAGATTGAAAATCTGCGCTACGGTTCTCCGGTCGATCAGTCGTCAATCCCGCGATTTGCACAGTAAGAATGGCATCGAGCTGGGCAAAACCGCGTACGCCTGCCGGGATTGCGGGCTGACGTGGGGTTTGGTTGATCCGGGCGAACTGGGGAAGTTCATCGACCGGCATTGCGATGAGCGGGAATCGAAATGAGATCGCCACTCATCACACGGGCGGCGTCAGTAGATTTTGATGTTGAAAATCCGGTAAGATGTCTTCGGTTCTTTTAACCACGGATGAACGCGGATACACGCGGATCAACAATTCTTTCCTATCCGTGTGAATCCGTGTGAATCCGTGGTTAAACGAAACTTCAAATCCTGTCGCCGACGCGATGCGGCATGAATGCCGCGCTCCACGCTCTGGACGGCGGGAGGCGGTGGGGGTATATGGTGTCCATGTTTTCAGCCAGGGTGTCACCGGTTCTGGCCGCGGCGCTTTGTTCCGGGCTGCTCTACGCCGCTGCGCCAGTTGCCGTCGCGGGGGACGCGGCTGACGAACACATTTTCCAGAGCGCCCGTCCGATCCGCATTGCCATTGAGATTTCCGAAGACGGCATGCAGCAGTTGCGGAATTCCCAATCCGGTTTCCAGCGCCGGCGCAATCCGCAAATCCGGCCTCAGGTCAAGGCGAGGGTCGTCGAAGGGGATCGCATTTACACGAACGTCGCGGTCCAGGTGAAAGGCACGAGCAGCTTTCGGCCGATCGATTCAATGCCGTCGCTGACTCTGAACTTCAACAAATTCGCGTCGAATCAGGCGTTTCACGGGCTGACCAAAATCTACCTGAACAACTCGGCGCAAGATCCAACCTTGTTGCACGAGAAATTCTCGCGCGAATTATTCGCGGCCGCGGGCGTGCCCGTGCCGCGATCCGATCACGCGTTCGTCACGCTGAACGGCCGGCCGTTGGGTCTGTATGTGCTCGTGGAGGGCTACAGCCCGCAGTTCCTCAAACGCCACTTCAAGCGCACCGACGGGAACCTCTACGATCAACCCGTGTTGACGGACATTGACGGCGGACTCGAAGTCAGCTCCGGCGCCAACCCGACGAACCACACCGCCCTGCGCAAACTCATGGCCGCGGCGCGGATCACCGATCCGGACGAACGCCTCCGCGCGCTGGAAGCGGCGCTCGATCTGGACCGGTTTCTCTCCATGGTGGCGATGGAGACAATCCTGTGCCACTCCGACAGCTACTCGATGAACCGGAACAACTATCGCGTTTATCACGATCCGAGCACGGACAAGATGGTGTTCATGCCGCACGGCATGGATCGCGTCCTGGGCACACACCGGAGCACTTTGGATCTGGCCATCGTTCCGCCCATGCAGGGAATCGTCGCTCGGGCGGTCATCACGACGCCGGAAGGGCGCCGGCGGCATCTCGAACGCGCGCACACTTTGTTCACGAACGTTTTCCTGCCCGAAACGCTCTGCCGACGCGTGCGAGAAATCGGCGCCAGAATCGGCGGCGAATTGCAGGACGAATCGCCTGGCTTTGCGCCGGTTCCCGATCGAATCAACCGCCTGGTCGCTCCTTTTGCCAGAAACCGCGCTCGTTACGTGGACGACTTGTGTTCGCGAATCACTAAACGCGCTTCGGTCCTGGAAACGGAATTCGCCGAACTTGCGGAAGCGCTCGTTCCCGGCGCCCTCCCCAAATCCAGTGACCAGTGATCAGTGGGCGTATCAGTGATCAGTGGCCGGTGGTCAGGGGTCGGTCGAGTTGGTGAAGCGTTAGCCAGACTTGCCCGCGCCGCGGTCTGCCATCGGCTTCGTTCAGGTTGTATTGGACCTCCATCTGCATCACGGGGCGCAAAGCGGGGATTTCCAGAAAGACAGTCTTGCCATCATCGAGCAAGCGCGCGGACTTCACGGCCACTTCATCGCGGCCTTCTTTGTCCGGATTCACAACCGACCAATCCTTGGACCCGTACTGCGCGGCGTAGCGGTAATTCCATTCCTGAATCGAATAGCTCCCGATGTCCTCGGCTGCGGCGCGATCGAGCGGCCCGGCGAACGTGAGCGTCAGGCCATTTTGATGCGCGTGCCAGGAAGTCGGCCGCGCCACGGGCTTGCCCGTGAACCGGACGCGGTGCAACGCGCCATCTTTTACCGCGCTCGTTTGCCAGCCGGTGCTCCCCGCGATGTAGAGGTGTCCGTCGCGCGGATTGAACGTCCCGCGGTGCGGACCGGAGAGGAATCGGCCCGGCAAAGGAACAACCGCGCCTTGAGCCACGCCGTTCACGACGTCGCGGAGCACCAGCATCAGCCCGCAACGGCCCCAGAGCAGGTGGAGCATCTGTCCGCCTAGGGGTCCCCATTGGCCGGGCGGCAGCCAGACCTGGCTTCCGCTCGAATTATCGACGCGATGCGGAATCCAGCATAACGGCGGATTGTAGCCGAGCGGCCGTTCCGCGGTCGTCCTGGGTCCGCCGTGACCGTAGTAGCCACCAGGCTTGATTTCGCACAACGCCGAGGACGGCGTCCACTCGCCTTGCTGCGGCGCGACCGTGATCACCGTGCCGTCGGGACTGACGCCCAGACCGTTCGGATTGCGAAAGCCGGCCGCGAGCGTTTCTTTGCTCCGGCCATCCGCCGACACGCGATGCACGCCGCGCGGATCGACGTAATAGAAATTGCCCGCGCTGTCCTTTTCCAGGCACGTCACGTAATTGTGGCCGGGCGCCGTGTCGATCAGGTTGCAGAAGTCCTCGTAGAAATCCGCCTCGCCGTCCCCGTTCCAGTCGTGCAGGCGCGTGATCTGATCGCGGCCCAGGACGAAGATCTGGCCGTCGCGAACCTGGAGGCCCAGGGGCTGGAACAGACCCGTGGCAAATCGCTTCCAGCGCAATTCGCGCAGCGAACCGTCAATCCCGGTGACGCGCCAGACGTCGCCGTGGATCGTGCAGACATAAGCCGCGCCGTCCGGGGTGAAACCCACTCCCGCCAGGAACATCAACGCGCTCCACGGATTCTCGTACGGCACGGTGAGCGTGTCCACGGACAGGAAATCGGTGTCGAGTCCACGCTGGCCCACCGTCTTCAATTCCGGCAACCAGCGCGCAGGCCCTGGTTTCAACCAGTCGGAAAGATCTTCGACGGAGTCGGCGGCTTTCGCCCACGCGTCGAACGCGGCAAGTCGCGATTTGGCGCCGGACCAGAACGTGATTTTTGCGCGTTGCGGCGTCGAGCGGACCGGGAAACTGATGATGAGTTGCCCTTGGTCCTTTCTGAATTGAACACCGGGACCGAGCACCGTGATGAGGGAGACGCTGCTATCGGTCCCGAACAGCGCGCGGCTGCTTCGCTCGTCCGAGGAAAGAACCGAGGTCTCGCCGCCTGTGGCCACGGCCAGCTTCATTTCGCGATCGCACGGTCCCAATTCGAGCGTGCGCGTGAAGATTTTCAAATCCTCGATCGTTTCCAACCACGGCGAATCGAGGACGCGGACCCGATCGACGGTATATTCGAGCACGACACGCCGGCCGTGCAAGCGAAGGCCCGTATAGCGTGCGCGTGCATTTTGCCAGGACGCCTCCGCCCGCGCAGCAAAGGCCAGTTCGCCGGCAATTCGCGGGGATTGAATGAAGCCGAACCGAGCTGGAGAAAACCGCAGAAAGCCTCCAAGCCACCCCGCGCGAAACGCGCATTGCCCCGTGTCAAAGCAAACGGCGCCTTCGTCGTTGTCGCCGACCTTGATGGAAAGCGCTTTCGTGATCCGGTGCCCTTGCGCGTCGAGGTTGGATGCGAGGAACTGGCCCACTTCCGTTCGGTTCCAGCGGCCGTCCACCCAATCGCGCTCGACTTGCAAGGATGGATCGCGGTCTGAGTCAGCCTGCCGTTCCGCTTGAGCTTGAGCCGCGCAGGGATACCGCATGACACCGAGAATGGCCACAAGGGTGAGTGCAGGAAACAATCGCGCAAGTCGGGAACTCATGCACCTAATTCAGCCGAAGCCAGCGATTAAGGAAAGCGAAACCGAGGCGCCATCACACCTTCGGCAATTCCCACGGGTCGCGGCGGGACCGGTCCAGCCATTGATTGGCCTCGTCATCACCGACGAAGCGCCAGTTCTGCGGATCCCAACGCAGCTTGCGTCGATACCAATAAGCAAGGTTCGCCAGGTGGCAAACCGTGACGCTGCGCGCGCCGATTTCCACATCGGCGACCGGCCGTTTGCGCGAGCGGATGCAGTCGATCCAATCGCGATGGTGTCCGGGAGATTTAGGCAAATGAACCTCCTTCTCACCGAGCGGTTCCTTGACGATGCTTTCCGGTTCGCTCGTCAGTTTGCCGCGATCGATGGAGAGTTTGCCGTCCGTGCCCTCGAAGGTGCAGCCGCTTGGCCCGCCATGAATCATCTCGACGCCATTCGCGTAAATCAACTTCGCGCCCGTCTCCGCTTTGAGGTCGTCCGGCGGAATGACCTCGACCGGGCCGGACTGATCCATGTCGAGCGCCCACTGCGCGATGTCGAAATGGTGCGCGCCCATATCGGTCATGCCGCCGCCGGAATACTCCCGATACGAACGCCAGGCCGGAAAATGGTTGTGCTTGCCGCGCGGACTGAGCGCCGAGTGGTAAGGACGCATCGGCGCCTGGCCAAGCCAGAGATTCCAATCCAGCCCCGGTTCCATCGGTTCCTCGCCAAGATCGCACCAACGGCTCGGCCCGCCCACGCCCACCCGCACTGTCCTGACCTTTCCGATGCGTCCGCTGCGAATCAATTCCACCGCTTCGCGGAATTTGCCGAACACGTTCGAGCGTTGCTGGCTGCCGGTCTGAAGCACGCGACTATGTTTGCGAACGCCGGCAATGCACAACTGCGCCTCGCGGATTGTGAGCGTCAGCGGTTTCTCGCAGTAAACGTCCTTGCCCGCTTTGCAGGCCTCGATGACCGGAATCGCGTGCCAATGGTCGGGGGTGGTGATCACGACGGCGTCAATGTCCTTCCGTGCGATCACGTCACGAAAATCATTGTGCTCAGCGCAGCCCTGGGTGCGATTGGCCTTGGCGTGGCGCTCTTCGATGTACTTCTTGGCGTGGAGCCGCCGCGTGGTATCCACATCACAGACGGCGACGCACTGGACATCGGCAAAACCGGAGAGCGTGCTCAAATGATAATCATGCGCCATCTTGCCGGCGCCGATGAACCCGACGGCAATCCGCTCGCTCGGCGGCGGGGTGCCATCAGCGCCGAATACGGTGCTGGGGACGATGAACGGCGTGGCAATGGCGGTGGCAGCCGTTCGCTTGAGGAATTCGCGGCGGGAGATCATTGGTTGGTGCTTCATATCTTCAACTCAATTTCAGTTGTTCACTGGAAATGGGGAGCGCACGCGCCCTCGCGTGCTGCGGTCGGCGCCCTCGCCGACCACATTCGTTCGCACTGAACAGTCATCGTCTCGTGAGAGGGTTTCATCGACGTTCCGACCGGCGAGGCGCCGGTCGGAACACGCGGGGGCGCGTGTGCTCCCCAAAAAGCAGGAATGCCTTCACTCATAGTCGATTCTTAGAATCTCCAATTCCTCTTCGCCGGAGGGAAACTTGAACCGCACGCGTTGCCCCAGGCGCGCATTGATCAAAGCCCTGGCAATCGGCGAGAGCCAGCTCACCCAGTCGCGGTCGAGATCGATTTCGTCCACGCCGACAATTCGATAACGCGTTTGCTCTCCGTCTCGATGACGCACCGTAACGGTCGCCCCAAAACGAACGCGGTCTTCGGGCCCGGCCGGCGGCGGCACAATTTCCGCGGACTGCAAGCTGTCTTCCAGGTATTGGATCCGTTGGTTCAGCGCGTAAAGCTGCGGCGAGCTCTGGCCCGACTCGGCTGAGGCGGCGATTCGTGGCCGTTCCACCTGGATCAATCGCTCCAGTTCCTGGCGCAGTAGCTGCGCGCCACCGGGCGTCAGGTAATTCTTGGCTCCCGGCGGCAACGCCGCCGCCGGTCTGGGAACAACCGGCCGCTCCTCTCGATCATCCGATTCTCTGGTAAACGCCTTGCTCATTTCACTGCTTCAAGCCGGCGGCCCTTTCATGGCGTCCATCCGGCGCCGCATCTCTTCCATCGACACGTCTTCGATGTGCGTGGCGATGGTCCAGCGATGTCCAAATGGATCGACCACGGTGCCGGGAGCGGTCACCGTAGAACTGGTTTTTTACGGGCTGCTCGACTTTCGCACCGGCGGCGATGGCCTGAGCCGTCAGCTTATCGACGTTCTCAACATAGAGCGCGATGAACATGGGGGTTCCGCCGATCGTCTGCGGGCTGAGCGCGTTCATCTGCGGAAATTCGTCGGCCAACATGATGGGCGAGTCGCCGATCTTGATTTCCGCGTGCATGATCGTGCCGCCTGGGCCTGGGAAGCGCATCAACTCCTGAGCGCCAAAGGCGCGTTTGTAGAAGTCGATCGCACTTGTGGCGCCCTTAACGATCAGATAAGGCGTCACGGTGTGGTAACCGTCTGGGATAGGTTTTGCTTTCATAAGCGGAGAATGGGTTCGCAAGTTTTTGATCCGCTGAGATTCGGTGAGGCGAATTGAATCACGAATCGCGCAGATTTGGCACGCGGAATCTGACAAGACTTGTATGCCCTCAGTTAAGGCGGTTACTGTGCAGACGGGATTGACGACAGATCGACCGGAGAACCGTAGCGCAGATTTTCAATCTGCGGTATCGCCGATTTCCAATCGGCAGGGCGCCGGCAAGTCCCAGCGTGCTCGGACTGGGAAACGCCCCGCAGAATACAATTCTGCGATACGGCAGAGTGCAACTCTGCGCTACGAGCTTTGTCGTCCATCCCGCGGACCAAGCAGTAAATGGGTTACATCGGTTGAATGGAAAATTTGCGCAAGCCGCGGAAACTTTTGTGGATCGCAGTACGAATTCTTTTGAATTGGCCGAAACGCGATCGCTAAGTAAGTTGCCGTCAATGAAAGTCAAGGAAATCAAACGCGTCGTCGAGCGTTTTGAACTTAACCTGCATCCCTATGAAACAGGACTTCTTCAAGTTTCCGGCTCTGATTGTCTTCATTCTCGCAACATCTGGAATGGTTGCCGCGCAACTGGAAGGCGGCACTCCGGCAAGCGACCCACGCGCCGGGAAAAATCTCATCCCGACCCCCGTGTACTCTGAAGCCGACGACCGCCGTGTTCTTGACCTTTTCCAAGGACTGCGTGTCGCGGACGTTTCCGATGGCATGGATGCGGTCGGGCTGCAAAACACGGGCCTGATGAACGCGGACATCCGGCCGCTCTGGAAAGACACGCAGAAGTTCACGCACCGCTTCATTGGGATCGCCGTCACGGCGCGGTACGTCCCGACCCAACTCCCGCCCGCCGGACGGATGAAAACGGACGAATACGACAAATGGGTCGGCGAATGGTACCGAAACAAATCCAGCGAGCCGTTCACGGCGTTGCTGCGGCCCGGCAGCGCGCTCGTGATCGAGGACGCGGCCGAAGTGGATGTCGGCTCGATCGGCTCCAACAACATCCTGAGCTGGAAACTTCGCGGCTGCGTCGGCGTGGTGACGAGCGCGACCGCGCGCGACACCGATGAGATCATCACCGAAGGCATTCCGCTTTACTTCCAGAAACCCGGCCGCGGCATCCGGCCCGGCCGAAACGAAATCGAGTCGGTGAACCGGCCCATTTTCTGCGGCGGCGTGCTGGTTATGCCTGGCGATGTGATCGTGGCGGATGGCGATGGCGTCATCGTGGTTCCTCGCGCCCGCGCCGAAGACGTCGCCACCTGCGCCAAGAAGATTCTCGACGGCGACAAGGCGGCCCGCCGCAACCTTTACAAAAAGCTCGGCCTGCCCGCGGATGATTCGGTGAGATAGGCGACAAGTGCTCCAAGAAGCTGGCATTGCGAATGCCGGCGTCTTGAGGGCACAACCTGATCGAATTCGAGTGTCAACAGCGTTTCACGCGAAGTATTTTGCGCACGAACTGACCAAGCGATGCGCGTCGGACAGCGTTCAAAAGCTCGCCGCCTCGCTCGCCGACGCGCAGGTGGACCTGAACCCGCACCAGATTGACGCCGCACTGTTCGCGTTCAGTTCGCCACTGTCCAAGGGCGCCCTTCTGGCGGATGAAGTCGGACTTGGGAAGACCATCGAAGCGGGCATCCTGCTTTCGCAGAAGTGGGCTGAGCGCAAGCGCAAGCTGCTGGTCATCGTGCCTGCGAATCTCCGCAAGCAGTGGCACCAGGAACTCGCGGACAAGTTCTTTCTTCCCGCCACCATTCTCGAAACACGGACGTTCAACGAGCAAATCAAGAAGAAGGGGAACTTCAATTCGTTCGACCAGACGGACACCATCATCATCTGCTCCTACCATTTCGCGAAGGCCAAGGACATCTACGTCCAGAAAGTCCAGTGGAACCTTGAAGTCTGAGGCAGGGACAGGCCGCTCAAGGGCATGGAAGAGCGCTCAAGCCCTGAGTTGAAGCGTTCGAGAGCTGAAGCCCACCCAATTCCTGGAATTCGCTATTCACCCCAGCGCCCGTTTGGTACGCTCGCAGCCGAAGATTCTTGCATCGAAGTCATGATCAAACCGAAAACCGAGACAAACGAAACCAGTTCGCAGAATGTGATTGCCTGTTCCATTGCGAACGGGAAGAGCGGCGAGGCGCCCGGGGAAGTGGTTCCTTCCGATTTTATCCGGGATATCGTCGCGGCCGATCTGGCCGCCGGGAAGCACAAACAAATTCATACGCGTTTTCCGCCCGAACCGAATGGTTATCTCCACATCGGGCACGCCAAGAGCATTTGCCTGAATTTCGGCATTGCCCGCGAATTCGGCGGCGTCTGCAACCTTAGGATGGACGACACCAACCCGACGAAAGAAGACGTCGAATACGTGGACTCGATCACCGAGGACGTGAAATGGCTGATCGGAGACTGGGCCGATCATTGTCTTGGCATGAAGCCCAAAGGCAAAACACCCGAGACGCAAGAGGTGGGCGGCAGGTCTGATTACTATCTCCCCCCAGTCGAACAATCGCCAATCGCCAATCGCCAATCGCCAATTACCCATCGTCCATCGCCCATCGTCGAGCCGTTCTACGCGTCGGATTACTTCGACCAGACTTACGAGTACGCGCTGCAACTTGTCAAAAAGGGCCTGGCTTACGTTTGCGACCTTTCGCCGGAAGACACCGACAAATACCGCGGTGCGCCGGATCGCCCGGGCCAAGAGAGCCCGTGGCGCACCCGTTCCGTCGAGGAGAATCTCGACTTGTTCGTCCGGATGAAGAACGGGGAGTTCCCGGACGGCGCGCGTACACTCCGCGCCAAAATCGACATGGAGTCGCCGAACATCTGGATGCGTGATCCGGTCCTTTACCGCATTCGCCACGCCGAGCATCATCACACCGGCGGCCGATGGTGCATTTATCCGATGTACGACTTTGCGCATTGCCTGAGCGATTACATCGAAGGGATCACGCATTCCATTTGCACGCTGGAGTTCGAGGTCCACCGGCCGCTCTACGACTGGATTCTCCAGAACCTCGATTTGCCGCGACCGTTGCCTCATCAATACGAATTCGCCCGCCTCAATCTCAGTTTCACCGTCATGAGCAAGCGCAAACTGCTCCAGCTCGTGAACGAGAAGCTCGTCAGCGGCTGGGACGATCCCCGCATGCCGACAATCAGCGGTCTTCGCCGCCGCGGCGTCACGGCCGGCGCACTGCGGGCTTTCGCCTACAACATCGGCATCACGAAATACAACGGCCTCACGGACGTCGCGGTGCTTGAACACGCCATCCGCGAGGATCTGAACAAGCGCGCGCTGCGCCGCCTCGCGGTCCTGCGTCCCATCAAAGTGGTGCTCACGAATTATCCCGAAGGGAAAACCGAGGAACTCGAAGCCACCAACAATCCGGAAGATCCGGCTGCCGGGACGCGAAGACTGCCTTTTAGCCGCGCGCTCTACATCGAGCAGGACGACTTCATGGAGAGCCCGCCGCCGAAATACTTCCGGCTGCGTCCCGGCGGCGAAGTTCGCCTTAAATACGCTTACATCATCAAATGCGACGAAGTGGTGAAGGACGCCGGCGGCAGGACTATCGAACTCCGCTGCACCGCGGACCTCGATAGCAAGTCCGGCGGCCCGACGGCGAATCGCAAGGTCAAAGGCACGATCCATTGGGTAAGCGCGGCGCATGCCATCGACGTCGAAGCGCGCCTTTACGACCGCCTTTTCACCGTGGCAGAACCGGACGCCTCCGGCGATTTCAAGCAGCACCTCAATCCGCATTCACTGGAAATCGTCACCGCAAAATGCGAACCGAGCCTGAAGGACGCAAAGGCGGATCTTCGTTACCAATTCGAGCGTCTGGGGTATTTCACTCTGGACAAAAACTCGCAACTTCCAGCCGGGACCGCTCCGCTCGTCTTCAATCGCACGATTACCCTGAAGGACACCTGGGCGAAGGAAGCAGCGAAGAGGTAGGCCCGCGGTTCGCGCCCGGACCACTTACTTGGGCGGACTGGCCAAATGGGCTGGGCGCGCCATCGTAGCCTCCGCAGGTCGCCCCCCTCGGAGATCGCTGGCAAGCAAATCCCCGAACCGGAAGCCGAAGCGCCGCCCGGACGTCTCCTGGGAGAATAACACCGTGGGTTGACAGTTCGGAACGCGCAACGCGTCAGCGCGGAAAAATCTCTATCTTTTTGCGCTGAAGCTGATACAATCACTCCCGTTACCGCAGGCAAACAAAAGCGATTACCATGAATCGCCCAGACCGATTTGCGCGCGAGCCAGACTCATCTGATTCTTTGCAAAGACAGACCTGAACGAGCCAAAATCAAACGGAAGGCAATGCCCTATGATCGCTACGGCCACGATTGACTCGATTCTCAAACAGAAATCCGGCCCGCTTTGGTCTGTCTCACCCGACACCACCGTCTTCGACACGATCCAACTGATGGCGGACAAAAACATCGGCGCCGTGCTGGTCAAGGCTGGCGAGAAACTGGTCGGGATCATGTCCGAGCGCGATTACACCCGCAAGGTGGCCATCAAGGGCAAATCCTCCAAAGAGACGCGAGTCAAGGAAATCATCTCCACGCCAGTTGTCACGGTGACTCCAAACCACACCGTGGAGGAGTGCATGCGGCTGATGACCGAGAACCGAATTCGCCACCTCCCCGTTTTGGAAGGAGAAAAAACCATCGGCGTTATCTCCATTGGCGATCTGGTGAATTGGGTGATCTCGGCGCAAAGCGTCGCGATCAAGCAGATGGAGAACTATATCGCAGGGAACTACTACTGCTGAACTTTGCGCGGTGGGCGAGGCTCCCGCCGAGCCCGGGACGTGAAGAGAAACCCTCCTTCGTGATCCTGATGGAGCGGAGGAGTATTGGAATTTTCAACCCTCCACCACTCCAATACTCCATTTCCCCGTTTAACTTATCCGGGTCCAGGCCCCGCCGGAGCGTCACCCCACGCCGCTTCAGGGCAGATTGGTGTAGCCCATCAGGTACCGATCGCATTCGCGCGCGGCTCCCCGACCTTCGTTGAAGGCCCACACGACCAGGCTCTGTCCGCGCCGGCAGTCTCCAGCGGCGAACACACCGGGAATGCTCGTGGCGTATTTCCCGTAATCCGCTTTGATGTTCGTGCGCGGGTCGCGTTCAACGCCGAGTTGCTCCAGGAGCGGTTGCTCCGGCCCGAGGAACCCCATCGCGAGAAGCACCAATTGCGCGGGCCGAGTTTTTTCCGTGCCTGGAACCTCCTTGGGCACGAATTGCCCTTTGTCATTTTTCTCCCACTTGATTTCCACGGTGAGCACTTCCTTCACTCGACCGTCTTCATCGGGGATGAACTTCTTCGCCGTGGTGAGAAAGACTCGCGGATCGCCGCCGAAGACCGCAGCCGCTTCTTCCTGGCCATAATCCATCCGGTACACTTTCGGCCATTCGGGCCAGGGATTGTCTGCCGCGCGTTCCAGGGGCGGCCGGGGCAGAATCTCCACTTGAATCAGGCTCCGGCAGCCATGCCGCATGGCCGTGCCCACGCAGTCCGTCCCGGTGTCACCGCCGCCGATCACCATGACGTCCTTGTCCGTGGCCGAGATGTAATCGCCGTTTTTCGTGCCGTCCAAAAGAGCCTTGGTGTTGGCGTGGAGGAATTCCATGGCGAACTGAACGCCTTTGAGGTTGCGCCCTTCGACCGGCAAGTCCCGCGGTTTGGTTGCGCCGGTGCAGAGAACAACCGCGTCGAATTCTTTCAACAGCTTCTCGGCGGGATAATTCCGGCCGACTTCGGTGTTCGTCAAAAAGGTGACACCCTCCTTCGCCATCTGGTCCAGGCGGCGCTCAACCACGAGCTTCTTGTCCAATTTGGGATTCGGGATGCCGTACATGAGCAAACCGCCCGGTCGGTCGGCGCGCTCAAACACGGTTACCCAGTGGCCGGCGCGGTTGAGTTGGGCGGCGGCGCAAAGGCCGGCCGGACCCGATCCAATGACGGCGACCTTCTTCCCGGTCCGCACGGCCGGCGGTTCGGGCACGACCCAACCCTCTTCCCAGCCCTTGTCGATGATCGTGCACTCGATGTTTTTGATGGTGACGGGCGGCGCGTTGATTCCGAGCACGCAGGAGCCTTCGCAGGGCGCCGGGCAAACTCGTCCGGTGAAATCCGGAAAATTATTGGTCTTGTGCAGCCGGTCGAGCGCCTCCTTCCACAGCCCTCGATACACAAGATCGTTCCATTCCGGGATCAAATTGTTGATCGGACATCCGGAAGCCATGCCACTGAGGAGGGTGCCCATGTGGCAGAACGGAATGCCGCAGTCCATGCAACGCGCGGCCTGCTGCTGCAGTTTCGCGGGTTCCATGTGATAGTGGAACTCGTTCCAATCCTTGATGCGCTTGACCGCCGGACGGTCCAGCGGCAGCTCGCGGAGATATTCGATAAAGCCGGTCGGTTTTCCCATTGTGTAAGACGCGAAATCGATTGAGGTCAGTCAGTAGTGGGATTGTCGATCCCATCAACCAGGCGCATCATCCGCCTCCAACGCGAGCGAGATCCTTCGCATTTTCCTCGAATGCGGCCATCAACGCTTCCTCGCCGCTCAAACCGGTGCTCGTGACACGTTTGATGGCCTGCAGCATCCGTTTGTAGTCCTTCGGCATGACTTTCACGAACTTCGGGACGAACTGTTCCCACAACGCCAGAATCTTGAAAGCGCGCTGGCTCTTCGTGTAATCGGCATGGCGCTGAATCATCTGCCGGACTTCCTCGATTTCCACTGGGTCGTCCAGCTTTTCCAGGCCAATCATCTGCGGATTGCAATTCTGATCGAAGTCGCCTTGCTCATCGAACACGTAGGCGATCCCGCCGCTCATGCCGGCGGCGAAGTTGCGTCCGGTCGCGCCCAGCACGACCACGCGCCCCCCCGTCATGTATTCGCATCCGTGATCACCCACGGCTTCCACGACGGCGTTCACGCCGCTGTTGCGGACGCAGAAGCGTTCGCCGGCCATGCCGCGGATGTAAGCTTCGCCGCTTGTGGCGCCATAAAACGCGACGTTTCCAATGATGATATTTTGCTCCGGCACAAACGTCGAACCGATCGGCGGAAAGATGATGATCTTTCCTCCCGAAAGGCCCTTCCCGAAGTAATCGTTGGCGTCTCCTTCCAGCATCAAAGTCATGCCTCGGGGCATAAAGGCGCCAAAACTCTGTCCGGCCGAGCCGTTGAACTTGATCTGAATCGTGTCGTCCGGCAGCCCTTGGGGTCCCCACTTTCGAGTCAATTCGCTGCCAGTGATCGTGCCGACGACTCGGTTGACATTCTTGATCGGCAACTCGGCGCGCACCTTTTCTCCGCGCTCGATAGCCGGCTGGCAAAGACTCAGCAATTGGGTGAGATCCAGTGATTTCTCCAGGCCGTGGTCCTGGTCGATCTGCCGATACCGTCCGATCTCCGGTCCGACGGAGGGTTGGTAGAGAATGTTCGAGAAATCGAGGCCTTTCGCCTTCCAGTGAGCAATCGCTTTGGAAGGCTCGATCAGGTCCGTGCGGCCGATCATCTCGTTGACCGTGCGGAATCCGAGTTTGGCCATGATTTCCCGCAATTCCTCCGCCACGAAGCGCATGAAATTCACCACGTGGTCCGCCGCGCCGGTGAAGTTCTTTCGCAGTTGGGGATCCTGAGTCGCCACGCCCACGGGACACGTGTTGAGGTGGCAAACACGCATCATGATGCAACCCATCGCCACCAGCGGCGCCGTGGCGAATCCGAATTCCTCCGCGCCCAGCAAGGCGGCGATGGCTACGTCGCGGCCGGTCTTGAGCTGGCCGTCGGTCTCCACGTAAATGCGGCTGCGCAGATCGTTGAGGACGAGCGTTTGATGGGTCTCCGCCAGGCCCAGTTCCCACGGAATCCCCGCATGCTTGATGGACGAAAGCGGAGAAGCGCCCGTGCCGCCGTCATGGCCGCTGATGAGCACCACGTCCGCGTGCGCTTTGGCCACGCCCGCCGCGATCGTGCCCACGCCGACTTCAGAGACAAGTTTGACGCTGATTCGAGCGTTGCGGTTGGAGTTTTTCAAATCGTGGATCAACTCCGCCAGGTCCTCGATGGAGTAAATATCGTGATGCGGCGGCGGTGAAATCAAACCCACGCCCGGCGTCGTGTGCCGCACTTTGGCGATGGGCGGATAGACCTTTCGTCCGGGCAGTTCGCCGCCTTCGCCGGGCTTGGCGCCTTGCGCCATCTTGATTTGAAGCTCCCGCGCGTTGACCAGATAATGGCTGGTGACCCCAAAGCGGCCCGAAGCGACCTGTTTGATCGCGCTGTTCTTCGAGTCGCCGCGTTCGCTCTTCCAAATGTAGCGCTCCGGATCTTCGCCGCCTTCGCCCGTGTTGCTCTTGCCGCCGAGGCGATTCATGGCGATCGCGAGTGTTTCGTGCGCTTCTTTGCTGATGGAGCCGTAGCTCATGGCGCCAGTCTTGAACCGTTTGACGATCGCTTCGACGGGCTCGACTTCCTCCAAGGGAATCGAGTTTTCGGCCCATTTGAATTCGAGCATGCTCCGCAGCGTGCACAAGTTCTTCGACTGGTTGTCCACCAGCGCGGAGTACTCTCTGAAAACCTTGAAATCAGCCGTCCGGCAGGCGCGCTGGAGTTTGTGAATGGTCTGCGGGTTGAAGAGGTGAAACTCGCCTTCCGCCCGCCACTGATACTGGCCGCCGACTTCCAGGACGTGCCCGTTGACGGGCCGCTCCGGGAAAGCATTCCGAAATCGGGCCAGTGCCTCCTCCGCCAGAGAATCCAATCCCACCCCGCCGACGCGGGAAGGTGTCCAGGTGAAGAATTTGTCCACGACATCCTGATTCAGCCCGATGGCTTCGAAGATCTGCGCGCCTCGATAGCTTTGAATCGTGGAAATGCCCATCTTGGCCATCGTCTTCACCACGCCTTTGACCGCGGCTTTGATGTATTTCTCCACGGCCTTTTTGTGATCGAGACCCGGGAGCCGCTGGTCCCGGATCATGTCGTCGAGCGTCTCGAAGACCAGATACGGATTGATGGCGCTGCACCCGTAGCCGATGAGCAGCGAGAAATGATGGACCTCGCGCGGCTCGCCCGATTCCAACACCAGGCCGACACGCGTGCGCGTGCCTTGCCGGATGAGGTGATGGTGGAGGCCGGACACGGCCAGCAACGCCGGGATGGGCGCGCGATTGCGATCCAGGCCGTGATCCGAAAGTATGAGGATGTTCACGCCGTCACGAATCGCCCGGTCCGCGGCGGCGCAGAGGTCGTTCATCGCCTGTTCGAGACCCTTCGGACCTTGAGCCGCCTGGAAAAGGATCGGCAACGTGATGGCTTTGAATCCGGCCTGATTCACGTGGCGGAGTTTCTCCAACTGGTCGTTGGTGAGGATCGGATGCTCCAGCTTGATCATCCGGCAACTTTGCGGCGTGGGCTGAAGCAGGTTGCCTTCGGAGCCGACCATCGTTTCTGTGGAAGTGATGATTTCCTCGCGGATGGGGTCGATCGGCGGATTGGTGACTTGAGCGAAGAGTTGCTTGAAATAATTGTAAAGCAACTGGGGTTTGTTCGAGAGAACAGCCAGGGGCGTGTCCGTGCCCATCGAACCCAGAGGCTGCACGCCTTCCACGGCCATCGGTCCAATGATGAACCGCAAATCCTCGAAGCTGTAACCGAAAGCCTGCTGGCGTTGCAGCACGGTTTCGTGGTCCGGTTCGTGAACGTGCGGCGGCTCGGGCAAGTGCTCCAACAAGACGTGATTCTGATCGAGCCACAACTGATACGGATGTTCGGTCGCGAACTTGTCCTTGAGTTCGTCGTCGGCCACGATGCGTCCCAACTCGGTGTCGATCAGAAACATTCGCCCTGGCTGCAGCCGGCCCTTTTGCAGGACGCGTTCCGGTTCGACCGGCAGCACGCCGGCTTCTGAGGCCATGATCACCAGATCGTCTTTTGTCACATAATAACGCGAAGGTCGAAGACCGTTTCGATCCAACACGGCCCCGATGCGCACGCCGTCTGTGAAAGCGATGGATGCCGGACCGTCCCAGGGTTCCATGAGACAGGAATGATACTCGTAGAACGCCAGCTTTTCGGGCGGCATGCTCTCGTGGTTTTCCCACGGTTCCGGAATCATCATCATCACCGCATGCGGCAGAGAACGGCCGGTCATGACCAGCATTTCCAGGCAGTTGTCGAACATGGCGGAGTCGCTGCCGTCCGTGTTGATAATGGGAAGGACCTTTTTGATGTCGTCCCCGAAAAGCTCTGACTCGAACATGGCCTGGCGCGCGTGCATCCAGTTGATGTTGCCCCGGAGCGTGTTGATCTCGCCATTGTGCGCCATGTAGCGGTACGGATGGCTGCGCTCCCAACTGGGAAAGGTATTTGTGCTGAAACGCGAATGCACCAGCGCCAGCGCCGTCTCCATCGCGGGATCGGCCAGGTCCGGATAGTATTCCTCGATTTGCTCGGTCAGGAGCATGCCCTTATAAACCAGGGTCTTGTAGGAGAGGCTGGAAATGTAGAACGACTGGCTCCCTTTGACTCCCCCGTAACGGATCGCGTTCTCCGCCCGCTTGCGAATCACGTAAAGCTTTCGCTCAAATGCCAGGTCGTCGCTCAGTTTGGAACTGCGGGCGATAAAGGCCTGGCTCATCACCGGTTCGCCTGATCGGGCCGTCGCGCCGAGCGAATCATTCTTCGTGGGAATCATCCGCCAGCCGAGGAATTTCTGGCCTTCTTCAGCGACGATGCGTTCAAACATCTCCTGGCAGCCCTTGCGTTCCCCGGCCTCGCGCGGGAGGTAAATCATGCCCACGCCGTATTCGCGCGGCGCCGGCAGGGAAAGGCCGGCCGCCCGGCAGGCTTGCGCCAGAAACGCGTGCGGCATTTGCATGAGAATACCGGCGCCGTCCCCGGTGTTGGCTTCGCACCCGCACGCTCCTCGGTGATTGAGGTTGATCAGGACTTGAATGGCCTGGCGGACAATCCGATGGGATTTGCGGCCTTTGATGTTGACCACAAAGCCCACGCCACACGCGTCGTGCTCGAACCAGGGGTCGTACAGGCCCTGCTTCGCGGGCAAGCCCGCGGCTCGCGGAGGTCGCTCACTGTTCTTGTCGATCACTTTCGTCGTCATTCAGGGTGCGAGATGTAATCAGCTTAATCTGCGTTTTTGAATAAAATTTTTTTTATAGTATTTACTAAATCCCTTCGGGTGCGCAACAGTTCATTCGGAGAGAGACCACTCCCTTGACGCAGTTTTTGCGCTTCGCTACCGTCGGATTCATGAAACGCTGGATTGTTCGTCTCGCTATTTTTGTCCTCTGCTGGTTCGCGTTGCCGCGCGAAGCGCCCGCTCCGCTGGTTTATCGCGCCGGTGAAGGCTGGACCTACGAGCCGATTGGCGGCGGAAAATGGACTCGCACCCGCGCCAAGGACCAACTGGAGGTCGCCCAGACCGCGTTCGATCAAAAGGACTACAGCCTGGCCTTGAAGGCGGCGCGCCGCACGGTCCGCGTCTGGCCGCTTTCGGATTACGCCCCCCAGGCGCAGTATCTGGTGGGCCGAGGTTACGAGGCGAAGCGCCAGGACGAACGCGCGTTCAGGGAATACCAAAAGGTTCTGGAGAAATATCCCAAAATCCCGAACTACGACGAAATCCTCCACCGCCAGTATGAAATCGCCAACCGTTACCTGGGCGGGCAGTGGTTCAAGTTGTGGGGACACATCCCGTTCTTCCCCTCAATGGAAAAGACGTCGGCGATGTACGAAAAGGTCATCCGCAACGGCCCTTACAGCGAAGTGGCGGCGCAGGCCCAAATGAGCATCGGCACGGCGCGGGAAAAGCAGTCGGACTATCCCCTGGCGGTTAAAGCTTACGAACGCGCGGCGGACAAGTATCACGACCAGAAAAACGTGGGCGCCGACGCGCTTTACAAAGCAGGTCTGGCCTACCGCAAACAGGCGAAAGCGGCCGAGTACGACCAGAGCGTGGCCGGGCAAGCCATCGCCACATTTACGGATTTCATGACGCTTCACCCCGGTGATCCGCGCGTGCCGGAAGCGCAGAAGATTGTTCAGGAACTCAAGACCGAGCAAGCGCGCGGGAGTGTCGAAATCGCGCGTTTCTACGAAAAGAAGAAGCTCTGGCAAGGCGCGCTCGTCTATTACAACGAAGCCGTCAGCAAAGATCCCAATTCCTCTTACGCCCAGGAAGCCAAACGCCGCATCGAAGAGATCAACAAGCGGTTCGTGAAACGGACAGCTCAGCATTGACATGGAAATCCATGAGGCCCGATGTGGTCGCCACCTTTCCACCTAACTATTTCACGGGCCTGTCCGGCCACACGTTCACGAAGCGCACTCGCCAAGCGTTCGGAAATGCGGGCGTATTTTGCTTCCTCGGTCAGCAAGTCGGCTTTGAATCGATTACTAAAGACGGCCTTCACGCCGAAGTGCCAAAGACTTGCTGGAAGTTCAATCCGGCATCTTCGCCCGATCGTAAGGCTTCAAGGCGACAGGCAAGTTCGTCTTTGATCTCCGTGTCGGATCGCGGATCGTCGGCCAAGCTTTCGATCAACAACTGAGCGAGATCCACGCGCTGCTCTGGCGGCAGGGAGAGGGCTTCTTCTGCAATGGTGAGATTTGTCAGTGCCATGGGGCCATTCTAGCGCGAATCCTTCGCGCTGCAAGCCGGAGCACAGGTCTTTACAGGCTTTAGCGCGTTCAACGCCCAGGCTGCGTGGCGGGAAGGGACGCAGGAGGTTCGTCGAGGAAGAGGTGTATTGTGCGATGGGTGGGTAAAACCGGTTCGAGGAATCTCGTCAGCTTTCCGTAAGACATCGCGGAAGGCGCGAAAACCATGAGGGCCGGCGGGCGAGGGCTTTCATCCTGCTCCCGCAAGCGGCGGTTCTCCGCGTCCACCTGGCGGCGCAGTTCGGCAGGGCCTGGCACCGCCACTTCTCTGATTTCCAGTTCAGCGCGCGAAACCTCCTGCTTCGACCGGGGAGTGACGAAGAGCAGCTTGCCGGACACTTGTCCTGCTTTTTCGGAAAGGATCAGCTCCAGCGGATGGAAGATCCGCGCGTTGCGGTCGAGAAGCTTCCGATCCGGAGTGAAGGCGCGGTAATAGAGGTGTCCAGCCGGAGGAGGTTCGAGGCGCACGCCTTTGTCCGAGTCAATCAGAGCCAGCACTCCCGCCAAAGCGCGCGCGTGGCCCAAGGCCAGATCGTCGCTGAAACGGACCGTGAGAAAGAAGTCGTGGCGTTGCCGGTCCAGATGCGCGAGCCGGTCCAGCAACGCCGGCAGCGAGGATGGTTCGCCCGGGGCGCCTCCGCGCTCTTTCAATTGAACCCGCAACGCTTTCAGCAAATCGGCTTCCGAGGAAGGATGGCTCGAAGGTGCCGATGCGGTGGAAACGTTCAGTTCGAGTTCCTGGACGCGAGTTTCACCCGCGCGATTCACAGGTTCGATGGCCAATGCCAGGAGTCCTTCGTCTTCCAGGAGGGGTTCGGGATGAATGACGGTGTTCTGGTAAACGGCGTCTTTGGGCGCGCGGTGGGACACTTGGAGAACCGAATCGACGGTGTTGAAGAGCGACACAATGGACATCGGTTGAACCGTGTCGGCGGCGTACCCCGCGGCCGTTCCATCGCGGGCCGGCTCGCGCCGCGAACCGGTGAACATGAAGCGGCGCTCTGGGAGCGCCTGGCCCGTGCGGCGATCCAACAAGAGCGCCTCGACGGGCAGGGGCGGCTGCCCTTCGCGGGCGAGTCGAATCGTGAACGATTCGCCCTTGGGCCAGTACCGGAGAGATGCAGGATCGAACGGTTGATCGGGTTCCACGCCGAGAAACTCCAGTGCGCGCTGCACATCGCTCGGTTTGGCGAACGAGATCAACAGCGTCTCGTAAGTGTGATCACTCCGTTCGCTGAGCAGCAGGAATTCACACGGCTCATTTCGCGCAACCGCCGATCGTTCCACCCAAACTTCGACGCGCCGCTTCGCGCGATCCGCAACCAATCCGGGCAAGACGAGGACGTCCGTCCGGCCTTCGTGAGCTTTGAGAGCGGAGGCGTATCGGCTCGCCGCGAGCGCCTTGTTCTGGTCGTGGTTTTTGGGTTTGATGCCGAAGGGATCCGCGTTCTGCGCTTGAAGGAGCAAGGGAGAAGCGATTGAAAGCCAGCCCAGGACAGCCAGGACCTCTGGACAGCGGAAAAGCGATTTCATCGTTCAGGATTCTGACCCCACAAACCGCCTCTCCACTTTTGCTGGCATGGTCAGACTTTATCATAAGCGTCCGCGGTACGGCAACCAAACCTGGCAATTCTGCCCATTGAACCGGCCAAATCGCCGCTAGGTTTTGGCTCTGGCGCTTTCGGAATCGCCGGCCGCTACAAATGCGGCAGAGGACTCTGCTCCTTACACGAATCTGTGGACGGCGGTCGCCAATCCCAAGGGGATTGCGTCCTCCAGCCCAGGGTTGCGAGGAACGAGCTACCCGGCTACGCCGCGGCGGAGGATCGCGGATTCCAGATGCACTACGTCCGCCGGCTCATGCAAGGCCGCCTCGCGGAAACCCTGGGCGTCGTCTCGAAGCGCGGCCGGATGAAACACGCTTCATTTTGTATGGCTTGCTGGTGCAGCAGCACCGCCCTACCGGCGATGGTTTCAAGGGCCGTGAACACGGCTCGGAGGTCGGGAAACTTCCCATGAACCGTCTCTTCGGACCGTGGCCTTTAGGCCGCTTCAACGTTCGACCGCGGAGAGCGCGCTGAAGCAGCCTGAAGGCTGCGGTCCGCGCATTTTTCGCTTCATGGGCGATGGGCATGGTCCTGAGACCAAGGGCGTTTCCCATGGATCGCCCGCGTTCTTGCCGAAACGCTAGTGATGTGTCTCACAAATGGCTGGAGTTATGTTGCGCCCAAAACGGCCTGGGGCAAGGCGCGACGAGGGAGCATAGCCCCAGTGCTCTGCGACCGAGGAGCAACGCAGCCCCAGACCGTTTTCGGCGCAACCCTTCGGGCCGCAGGTCTTTTGGCCTCCCGCTTCGTTGCTCGCGCCTTACAGACCCACCAGGGGTATGCGCGTCGCTCGCGCCTCGCGGGAGGCCAAAATCCCTTGCGGCATAACTCCAGCCATTTGTGAGACACATCACTAGGCCTAAAACAAGCGTACCGCGTTTCGGGTTGAGCGGCTGGTGGAAAAACTTTGAAAATTGCGGCGCGAATTCTCGCGCTCCGAAGTCCCGTGCCCTCTCATTGGCGCCAGTTT
>VHCZ01000056.1 GCA_016871535.1 Verrucomicrobiota bacterium | reverse complement strand
CCAACGTTTCGTTGAACTCGACCGTCTTAGAGCGTGTCCGAAAATTCCGCGGGGTCCTGCGGCGAGGGATTTTGGCTGTGGCCAAGGCGGCGAGGTCCGAGCATCCCCAACGCGGGCTGTAAGGACCCAGCCAACGCAGGCCACGGACAAAAGACCCGCCGCCCGGAGGGTTTTCGCGCCAAAGGCCGCCTGGCTTCGTTGCTCCTCAGTCGAAGATCCAGGGAGGATATTCTCCTTCGTTGCGCCTCGCCATCCGGCCTTTGGCGCGAAAACAGGACCCCGCGGAATTTTCGGACACGCTCTTAGCGAGGGCGTCGCCGATCAAGGTTTTCAAGCCGATGTGCGTGCCGCAACATTTCAGGCCGTTGTCGTCCAGCAATTGCCGCAGCGTCTTGGCGTCCTTGTTCGCGTATCCTGCGAATTCGACTCCTTCATAGCCGATCTTCTTGATGCCCGCCAACGTTCCAGCAACGTCGCCGGGAAAGATCGTTCGAACGGAGTAGAGCTGCATGCCGATGGGAATTTTTTTTCGAGCCGCGCCAAGCGCGGCCGTCGGTGCAATAAGCGCAGCCGCACCCGCCGCCGTCGTTCCGATGAAATCGCGTCGAGTCAAGTTGGACATAACTTTCCTTTCGATAGGTGGGGGGGAAATTGTTTTTTGTTGTGCGCCGAAGATAAGCCTCGCCGCGTGGCAGGCACAAGGAAAATGCCGTCGTGCGGGTAACCCCTCAGTTAACGACGGTAGGGCGAGGGTCCTGCAGAGCCGGTCTATCGCACTGTTCGATCCCAATCGGCTCGCGAGGACGCTCGCCCCACCGGTTGACTGATTACGCAAGACTCCAAATTACCTCTTGCTTCCGGCAAGCTGGAAATCTATATTGCGCGCTCTTTTTGAGAGAAACTTTACGATTATGCGTCGCCCCAAAGGTGTCAAAACACGAAAGTCCGTGGCGAAACGATTCAAGATTTCGGCCCGGGGAAAAGTCCTGCGCATGCGCGGGGGCAAGCGCCATTTGCTGGCCTCAAAGAATCCCAAGCGCCGCCGCTCGCTGGGCACGGCCGTCGTGGTGGATCCCACCGACGCCTACCGCATCACCCAGAATTTGCCCTTCAGCCACTGATCCGCTGCTTCTGATCGCTGACCACGGATAACCGACCACTGCTTATGCGCGTTACCAACGCCCCCGCTTCCCGAAAGCGCCGCAAACGGACAATCCAGGCCGCCAAAGGCTTTCGGATGCGCCGTTCCAAACTTTACCGTTATGCCTCCGATGCGCTGGACCACGGCCGCCAATACGCGTTTCGCGATCGGAAAACAAAGAAGCGCAATTTCCGCGCGCTCTGGCAAGTCCGGATCAATGCCGCGGCCCGCGCGGCAGGACTCACCTACAGCCGCTTCATGGAAGGCTTGAAAGCCGCCAAAGTCGCCCTGGATCGAAAGGTTCTCGCAGACATCGCGGCGCGGGATGGTGCCGCCTTTGGCGAATTGGTCCAAGTCGCCCAAAACGCGTTGAAGGCGAAAACGGCCAAAGCCTGAGACAGCGTCCAGTTTTAGCGCGAACGGGCGACCCGGAGACTGGGCGCCCGTTTTTCTTTTGCACTTTCGGGCGGCGAGTGAAACGTAAAACGTAAAACGCAGTCAGGAATCATGACGTTCCACGAAGAAATTGAGGCGATCAAAAAGGCCGCGCTGGCGGAGCTTGAGAGTGCTTCTGACCTGGTTACGCTGGAGCAGGCGCGGGTTGGCTGCCTCGGGACCCACGGCAAATTCACCGCGCTGATGAGACACCTCGGCGCGCTGCCGAAAGAAGAAAGGCCGGCGGCGGGCAAGGCGATCAACCTGGCGAAATCGGAGCTCGATGCGGCCCTGGCCGGGCGCAAGGGCGATCTCGAACTCAAAGCCTCCTTGACCAGGGAACCCACCGACTTCACGCTCCCGGGCCGCCGCCGGCTGCTGGGCAAACTGCATCCTCTCACGCAAACGACCGAGGACATCGTCCGAATTTTCCGCAAGATCGGTTTCGTAGTCGCGGACGGTCCGGAGGTCGAGACCGAATGGTATTGCTTCGATGCCCTGAACACGCCCGCAGATCATCCGGCGCGCGACACGCAGGATACGTTCTATCTAGTGGTAGCGCAGGCTTCCAGCCCGCCCGGCACCGCGGCAGACGCCGACGCGCAAAGGGCAGGCAAGATGCCTGCCCTACTTCTTCGCACACACACCTCCTCAGTCCAAATCCGCGTCATGGAGAAGCAGCCGCCGCCCATCCGGATCATCGCTCCGGGCCGGGTTTACCGCCGCGACAACGCCGACGCCACGCACAATCCGACCTTCCAGCAAATCGAAGGCCTTTACGTGGACAACGGCGTGACTGTGGGCGATCTGAAGGGCACGGTTGAATATGTGTTCAAGGAATTGCTCGGCGACGAAGTCAAACTGCGGTTTCGTCCGCATTATTTTTCGTACACCGAGCCAAGCTTTGAGATCGATTTTTCCAGTTCGTTGACGCGGAAGATGGGCAAGGAATGGCTGGAGATTGCCGGTTGCGGCATGGTGCATCCGCAAGTGTTCGAGAACGTGGGTTACGATCCGGAGATTTGGAGCGGCTGGGCCTTCGGTTTCGGCATCGAACGGGTGGCGATGATTCGCTACGGCATCAACGATATCCGGCTCTTTTACGAGAATGATGTCAGGTTTTTGCGGCAATTCTAGGATTCCGGAATCCAATTGACAGGATGCCATCTTTGTTCATTGTGGAAGCATGAAGACGACAATTGATATTCCGGACGGCGTTTTGGAGGAAGCCATGAAATATACCAGAGCCAAGACCAAACGCGAGGCCGTCGTCACAGCCTTGGAGAGATTCAACCGCCTTCAACGTCTGCGCGACCTGAATACAAAACTGAAGGGCACGTTCGTTCATTTCATGACCCAGGACGATCTGAAGATCATGCGCGAGGATGCCAAGTGGGAGAAAAAGACATGAAGCTGGTGGATACCTCCGCCTGGGTGGAATACTTGCGGCCCGGCCTGAGCGAGGTGGGAGAACGGGTCGAGGCGCTGCTTCTAGCTGATGAAGCTGCATGGTGCGATATGGTGTTGCTGGAGCTTTGGAACGGCGCTCGCGGACAAGCTGAGAAACGGAAGCTCGAAGAGTTGCAGGCCACGGCACCTAAACTTGAAACCGATGATGGGGTTTGGAGGCTCGCACACCGTCTCGCGATTCGCTGCCGCGACAAAGGCAGGACTTTTCCGGCAACCGATGTTCTGGTCGCCGCCTGCGCCGCGCATAATGGAGTCGAACTGGAACACAAGGACACCCACTTCGACGAAATCATGCCCCTGGCTGCCGGGTTATGAACAGATGGTTAAACCCCCACCTGGTTCTGAGCCGCTTCAAAGCTATCCCTTTGGAACGTGGCTTCATGACGTCCGCGGGCGCTCTCAGTTGCACCTCGACGCTTTCGTTCAAGATCCTGGCTGCGTTGTTTGCGCTCTTCGCTTGCTTGCAGAGTGCAGAAGCAGCGAGTTTGAAGACCCAGAACGTCTTCCTCATCATGAGCGACGGGTTGCGCTGGCAGGAAGTCTTTGGCGGGGCTGAGGAACTGCTCATCGACGCCAAGAACGGCGGGGTGAAGAACACCAACTCCCTCCGCCGGGAATTCTGGCGCGAGTCACCGGAAGAGCGTCGGCAGGCTTTGCTGCCATTTTTCTGGACGGAAATTGCGAAGCGCGGCCAACTGCTCGGCAACCAGAACCAGGGCAGCGTGGTCAACATTGCCAATGACCGGAAGTTCTCTTATCCAGGGTACAACGAAGTCCTCACCGGAGCGGCTGATCCGCGGGTGGACAGCAACGCGAAAAAGTTGAACGCCAATGTCACCGTCTTCGAGTGGCTCCACGGACGCAGCGGGTTTCAAGCGAAGGTGGCCCTGTTCGCCACCTGGGACGTCTTCCCTTACATTTTCAACATCGAGCGCAGCAAACTACCCATTTGGCCCGCTTGGGGACCTCGGTTTGAAAACCCGGAAATCCAGGTGCCCGAAGCCGTCACCGCGCTCCTGCGCGACACGACGCAGATTTGGGAAAGCGTGATTTTCGATTCGTTCCTGTTCCACGCGGCGCTCGACCACGTGAAACGCAAACAGCCGCGCTTGCTCTTCCTCGGCTTCGGCGAAACCGATGAATGGGCCCACGCGGGCCGGTACGATCATTACCTCACCGCCGCGCATCAGGTCGATGCTTTCATCCGCCGACTCTGGGAAACGGTCCAAGCGATGCCGCAGTATCGCGACAAGACCACGTTCATTATCACGACCGACCACGGGCGCGGCGCCGGTCCGAGCGCGTGGAAGGATCATGGGGAAAAGATCGCCGGCGCCGAAGGCATTTGGATCGCTGTGATCGGCCCGGACACTCCGCCGCTCGGCGAGCGCACCCAGGCTTCGACCGCGACGCAAAGCCAGATCGCCGCAACCATCTCCGCGTTGCTGGGCGAGGATTATCGATCGGACTTCCCGAAGGCCGCAGCGCCGATCCCAGATCTCCTGAAGTAAGTAAGTTTTGGTTTCCGACATGAAAGTCACATTCAACTGGCTCAAACAGTACGTCGAATTCAACGGGTCCGCGGACGAACTGGCGGAGCGGCTCACGATGTTGGGCCTCGAGGTTGAAGGCACCCACAAGCTGAGCGGCGAGTTCGAGGGAATCGTCGTCGGCCAGGTGATCACGCGCGACAAGGTGCCGGGTTCGGACAAGCTGTCTGTCTGTCGCGTGAACGATGGCAAAAGCGAGCGCCAGATCATTTGTGGCGCGCAGAATCACAAACCCGGCGACAAGGTGGCGTTGATCTTGCCGAACTATGCCCTGCCGCTGAGGCCAGGAGACAAGGAACCGTTCCTGATTAAGGTCCGCAAAGTGATGGGGGTCGAATCGCATGGCATGATGTGTTCGCCGAAGGAACTCGGACTCTCGGAGGAGTCGGAGGGCATTCTGATCCTGCGCGAAGATGCCAAAGTGGGTCAGCCCTTTGCCGAATACCTGGGGCGAGCCACCGGTGATTTTGTTTACGATTTGGAAATCACGCCCAACCGGCCGGACTTGAACAGTGTGATCGGGATTGCACGGGAAATCAGCGCCTTGACGGGCAACCCTCTGAAGATCCCGGATCCTAACGTAGGACAGGGTTCCAGCTTGTCCGGGGCAGGCAGGATGCCAGCCCTACGTTGCGAGAATCTGGTCGCCGTCCGAATTGAGGATTTTGAGCTTTGTCCGCGCTACACGGCTCGGGTAGTTCAAGGAGTAAAAATCGGTCCAAGCCCGGATTGGCTGCGGCAGACGCTGGAAAAAGTGGGGATCCGCAGCATCAACAACGTGGTCGATGTCACCAACTACGTCATGCTGGAAATCGGCCAGCCGCTGCACGCGTTCGATTATCATTTGCTTGCCAAAGTAGGACAGGCTTCCAGCCTGTCCGGGGCTGCCCGCCCGACGATTGCCGTTCGCCGCGCGAGTGCGGGAGAAAAATTCACAACGCTGGATGATCAAGAACACATGCTGACGAACGATATGCTCTTGATCGCCGACGAGACCCAGGGTGTGGCGCTGGCCGGCATCATGGGCGGCCAGAATACCGAGATTAATGACCGCACCTGCGACGTCCTGATCGAAAGCGCCCATTTCAAACCGGCCAATATTCGCCGCACGAGCAAAGCGCTCGGACTCCGGAGCGAGTCCAGTTATCGATTCGAGCGAGGCGCGGACATTGCCGTTTGCGATTGGGCCAGCCGGCGCGCAGCGCAACTCATTTTGGAAACCGCGGGCGGGAAGCTGGCCGCCGGCGTCGTGGACGCTTACCCGAACCCGGCGGCGCCCAGGCAGATTGCCTTGCGACACACCCGGACCTCGGCTTTGCTCGGAGTGGACATTCCGGCCGACCAGCAAACGGAATTTCTGCACCGCCTGGGCCTGGAGATCCTCACCGGACCGGGAGTCGCGCCGACGACCGGCGTGCGCATGCCGCACACCACGGTTTTCCAGATTCCATTCTTCCGCGTCGATCTGAAGCGCGAAGTGGATTTGATCGAGGAAATCGGCCGGCTGTTCGGAGCGGATCAGATTCCATCGACGCCGCCGCGCAGCGCGATTGGGGCCAACGCCTACGACGCGGTTCACGACCAAATCGCCGAAGTCCGGCGAATTCTGGCGGGCCTCGGGTTGAACGAAGCGCAGGGCCAGACATTGATTTCGGATACCGCCGCCGAGTTGGCCGCCTCACCGGATATGTCGATCCGCCTGGCTAATCCGCTCAGCAACGACATGAACGTGTTGCGCCCGAGTTTGCTGCCCGGTCTGATCGACTCGCTGCGCCACAATGAAACCCGGAAAAACAGCGACGCCGCGCTTTTCGAGGTGGGGCGGGTGTTTCTGAGTTCGGCGGGGCGGTTGAATGAAGAGCGCCGGATCGCCGTCGCCCTCACCGGCCAGCGCGAAGCATTGTTCTGGAGCGGGAACGAACGGGGCGCGCGGTTCGACATCTACGATTTGAAAGGAGTCCTCGAAGAGTTTCTGGAACAGTTCGGTCTGCGCGGCACCGCTTACGCCCGGCGCGCAGAGCCCACCAAATTGTTCCTGGAATCGGCCGTCATTAGTTTGGGCGGCAAGATGCCGCTGGGCGAAATCGGGCAACTCCAGCCCGCCCTGGCCAAACGCCACGATCTGCGGGGTGCGGTGTTTCTCGCGGAGCTGGACCTGGACGCGCTGTTAGCCCGGAGGAATACGTCTCGATCCTTCAAAGCCTTGCCGGCCTTTCCTTCCATTCGGCGGGACGCGGCGATGTTGGTGACCGAGCGGACGACGCACGAAGCCATCCTCCATGCCGTCAAGCAGGCCAAACCGCAAAACCTCGAAAGCGTGGAACTGTTCGACGTGTTTCGCGGCGAGCATGTGCCCGCTGGCCAGAAAAGCGTGGCCTACGCGTTCACCTATCGCCATCCGGAACGGACTCTGACGGACACGGAGGTCAACGCAGTCCACGAGAAAGTGGTGGAGCAGCTAAAACAGAAGCTGCAGGCAGTCGTTCGAGAGTAAATCGGCAAGTCACCTTTTCAGACTACGCCGGCGCCTGACGTTGACTCGATACGGGGCGGACTCTTCCCGAACGTGGAAACCCATCTCGCGTTTTTCACCATCAGGTGGCACGAGCAGCGGCAGAAGCTTCTCGTAAAGGTCGCGCAGGGCGGAATCGTGAAGGAGCAGCGTCTTGTCGATTTCGGCCAACCGTTTGAGGATGGCAGCTTTGGCGATCTGGTCCTCGCGCATCTTGACGAAGGCGCGGATGATGAAAATGCTCAGGGCCATCGCTCTCGGGCTGTTTAGGATATTAGCGGCCTGCAAGGGGCGGTGTTCAGTGAAAGCCCAGGGCCGATACGCAGCGCCGCGTCGGAGAAGTGAACTGGCCGCAATTTGCGACCAGTTCGGCGCATTGGCCGGAATTTCAGCTTCTCGCGCAGACGCATTCACGATTTGTGAACGCAGGGCCACCCACTCCTGGTGAGTGAGATGGAAGGCGAAATCCTGAGGGAAACGATCGCGGTTCCGCCGCAATTGCTCGTTCAAGCGCTTCGTAGGGACTTCATACAGCCGAGCCAGATCGCTACTGTATCGAGGATAACCCGCACTCCCCGGATGCAGAGAATGAGCGGGCGCAGATCCACTTGTTGTTCATTCCCGTTCATATCGTGCCGAGGATCAGCGCTGAACTCATTCGTCGCTTCGCAAGATCTGCGCGACGCCGCGCCGTCAAACCAGCTTCTTGTATTCCTTGGACTCGGAGAGTTTCTTGACCAACTCTTTGACCTTTTGCGCCTGGCTCTTGTGAGCAATCAGCGTGGCGTCGTCGGTCTGCACGAGGATCGAGTCGCGCAGGCCCACGATGGCGATGGGCGTGCGGTTCTTCGTGCGCGCGTCGAAAACCAGATTCCGCGCGGCATCGACGTGAATGAGATCAGCGACCGCGCAATTGCCTTCCGGATCGGATCGGAGATGGCGCGCCAGGGCGTTCCAGGATCCCAGGTCATCCCACTCGAAGGCGCCGTCCGCCACGATGACGTTTTGCGCGTGCTCCAGCAAAGCGAAGTCGATCGAGATTTTCTTCAAGCCGGGATAGTCCTTCGCGAGGACTTTGGCGAGTTTGGCGGAGGATTTGGCGGCTTCAAACCAGCGGTGGCAGGCCGCGAACATTTCGGGCACGTGCTTCTGCAGTCCTTCCGTAATCGTCACGAACGACCAGATGAACATGCCCGCGTTCCATCGATACTGTCCGCTGTTCACATACTCGATCGCCTTTTCATAATGCGGTTTCTCAACGAAACGCTCGGCCCTGGAAAAGGTTGTTTTGTAAGGTTTCGCGCCGTGGGGCGGGGGCAGCGGTTCACCCACGTGAATGTAGCCATAGCCAGTCGCCGGTTCGGTCGGCTTGATGCCAATGGTGACGATGGCCTGGCCGCGGCCGGCCAGATCGAAACAATCGGCAAGCACTTGCTGAAATCGCTTTTCCTCGGGGATCACGTGATCGGCGGGCAAGACGGCCATGACCCCGGTCGTAGAACGCGCGCCTACGATCGCCGCGCCCAGCGTGACCGCGGCGCAAGTGTCACGGCCCACCGGTTCGGCGACGATGTTCTCCTTCGGTAATTTGGGCAACTGCTTGCGCACTTCGGGTTCCTGGACTTCGTTAGTAATCACGAGAACGTTCTTCGCAGGCACGAGCGGCAGCACGCGGTCCACCGCTTGCTGAAGGAAAGAGCGATCGCCCAGCAGCTTGATCAATTGCTTGGGCGTCTTCTCGCGGCTGACGGGCCAGAAGCGCTCGCCGCGCCCGCCGGCCATGATGATGGCGAAACGGTTGTTGGGGGTTGGTTTGGCTTTCACAACAATTCTATTTGATGGCGTGACCGAGTGATTCGACAAATGTGTTGACCCGCGCCACCAGATCCTTCTCGCCCCCGTACCGGGCAATCTGGTTGACGACGGCGCTGCCGACAACCACCGCTTCCGCACATTGGGCGACGAGACGCGCTTGATCCGGGTTGGAGATGCCGAAGCCGACGGCAATTGGGAGGGCGGTGTGACGCCGGATGGCCGCAATCCGATCGCCCAGATTCGCGGCGACAGCGTCGCGCATTCCCGTCACGCCTTCGCGGGAAATGTAATAGATGAAGCCCGTGCCGCGGCGGACGATCTTTTCAATGCGGTCCTCCGGCGTCGTCGGCGCCACCAGCCAGATCGCGCACAAATCTGCCGCTTTCATCAACCGCTCGTAAGCGTCGGCTTCTTCCGGCGGCAAATCGAGCGCGAGCAAGCCATCGACTCCAGCGCGCGAGGCGTCAGCGACGAACTTTTCCAGGCCGCGGCGATGGACGAGGTTGTAATAGACGTAGAGGACGATCGGAATCTGGGATTCGCGCCGGATCGCAGCAACGGTATCGAAAATCTTCGACGGTGTTGTGCCCGAATCGAGGCCGCGTTGGGCCGCAAGTTGATTGACCAGCCCATCGGCAAGCGGGTCGCTGAAGGGAACGCCGAGTTCCAGGACATCCACGCCGTTCCTGTCAAAGGCCACCGCGAGGTCGCGCGTGGTTTGGAGATTGGGGTCGCCCGCCCCGATGTAAACGACGAAGCCTTTTTGGCGGCGGGATTTAAGGTGAGCGAATCGTTCGACAATGCGATTCATTCGGGGCGGAGTTTCGGGCTTCGGGTTGGGTGTGGCAAGTTAAACGTAAAACGTAATTCGTAATGCGCGATACGGTTCAACTCGCTCCGGAGTGCGTATGGTTACTGATCAGTACGCATTACGTTTTGCGTTTTACGCTTCACATTCCCCTCCCGGCACAACCGCAGCCCCTCCAGGGTCAGAAGCGGCTCCACGGCTGTGATCTCGGGCAGCTTCGCCGCGATGAGGCCCGCGTAACCTCCGGTCGCGACCACAGGCAAACGCGGGCTGCGGAGTTCCAGCTTGAGTTCGCGGAGCAATTCGCGGATCAGGCCGCGATATCCGTGCACGGCGCCGATCAACATGGCGTCGCGCGTGTTTTTGCCGACGACCGTCCGGATTTCGCGAATCTGAATGGCCGGCAGAAGGGCCGTCTTTTCGTGAAGGTAATCCGTCATGGCTGAGAGACCGGGCGCGATAATGCCACCGGCGTAGTTGCCGGCGCGATTAACCACGTCGAACGTCACCGCCGTCCCGAAATCCACGACCACCGCCGGCGCGCCGTAATGGTGTTTCACGGCCACGGCGTTGGCCAGCCGATCCTGGCCGATGCTGCTCGGTTCAGGATAATCAATGCCGATCTCCACGAGCGTTTTCAGCGTCAATTGCAGACAGGCCAGATGCCAGCGGCGCTGCACAAAGCTGCGCACGGCCGGGGTGACCCTGGGGACGACGCTGCACAGGGCGACGCCATCCAGGCGAACATTCCCGACCCAGGCGTCCACTCGACGCGCCGCGGCGGCACTCGACCACTGAAGCGTAGGGATGTCCAATTGTTGGACCACGCGCCTGGAGTTGGCGAGGCCAAGATGGGTGTGCGTGTTCCCGATGTCGAAAAGAAGGATCATCGTCTTGTTACTTTTCGACCCGCACGTCGCCGCCGACCATGCGCTCCAGACGGCCATGCTGAGTGCGGAGCAGCAAAGCGCCGTCGGCGTCGAGGCATTCGGCGCGGCCTTGGATTTTACGGCCCGCCAGGTCGATCACGACGTTTCGGCCAATCGTGGTGCAGTGTTCCTCCCATTCTTCCGCAATCGCCTCGAATTGGCCGGAGCACAACCGCGCGTAATCCCGATCCAGTTCGCGCAAGATCGACGCCGCCAGGGCCGCTCGGTCCACGGATTCGCCGCTTTCGATCTTCAGGGACGTAGCCGTTTTCCGGAGTTCATCCGAAAAATCGCTCGCGTTCAAATTCACGTCCACGCCAATGCCAAGGACCAGGTAGCGCAATGGGTCCAACTCCGCCTTCAACTCAGTGAGAATGCCGGCGACCTTCTTGCCGCGGACTAAAAGGTCGTTGGGCCATTTGATTTCGGGAAAGAGTCCCGTTTCCGCCCGGATCGCTCTGAACAACGCCGTGGCCGCCGCGATGGTCAGTCGTGTGGCTTCGAACGGGCGCAACGCAGGCCGGAGCAAGATGGAGAACCAAAGCCCCTTTCGCGCCGGGGAAATCCATCTTCGGCCCAGGCGGCCGCGGCCTTTGGATTGGGATTCAGCAAAAACCACGACGCCTTCCTTCACTCCGTCCGCAGCGAGCTTTTCCGCGACGTCATTGCTCGAGGTGGTCTCCCGGAAAACGCGGATGTCGCGTCCGACGACCCTGGGCTTTCCCAGGCGCGACACCAAGTCATCCGCGTGCAGCAAGTCCGGGCAGGCCCGCAACCGATAGCCATCGTGCGGACTGGCCTCGATCTCGTAGCCGAGAGTGCGCAGTTCGTGGATTCGAGCCGCAATAGCGGCGCGGGTGAGACCGAGGTGCTGGGCCAAATCACCTCCTGTCACAAAACGATCTTCTCCCGCGCGCAGGGCCGTCAAAATCTGGGCATCGATGGTCATGACCTGGGCAAGAAATCCAACGCGACATCCACCGCCCGCGCGGAATGAGTCAGCGCGCCTACGGAAATGTAATCCACGCCTGTGGCAGCGATGGCCTTCACGTTGGACAAAGTGACTCCCCCACTGGCCTCCGTCAGCGCTTTGCCATTGATCCAGTGCACAGCCGTCCGGAGTTGTTCGACGTCCATATTGTCGAGGAGAATGGTGTCCGCGCCGGCCGCCAGCGCCTGTTGCACCTGTTCGGGATGATCCACTTCGACTTCGATCTTGAGGTTGGGGAACTTCTCCCGCGCGCGGCGCACGGCGGCGCCGATGGGATCCGGCGGCTCGAATTGAACCGCGACCAGATGGTTGTCTTTTATCAACACCATATCGTGCAACCCCAGTCGATGGTTCGTGCCGCCGCCGCAAGCCACAGCATATTTCTCAAATCGCCTCCAACCGGGCGTGGTCTTGCGGGTGTCGAGGATTTTCGCGCGTGTTCCTTTCATTTGCTCGACGAACCGTGCGGTCAACGTCGCCACGCCGGAGAGTCGTTGGACGAAGTTCAAAGCGACGCGTTCGGCGGTCAAGATGGCGCGAGCCGGACCGCTGATGCGAAGGAGCCATTCGCCGAATTGAAGGTGGCGGCCGTCCGCCGTCCCGCGTTCGATCCGAACCGCGGGAGCCAGCTCGCGGAACGCGGCCTCCGCAAAGTCCAGTCCGGCGACAACCAGCGGTTCGCGGGCCACCATCATCGCTTCGGCCATAGCCTGTTCGGGGACCACGGCCAGCGTGGTGACGTCGCCGCTCCCCACGTCTTCGGCGAGCGCGGCGCGGACCGCGCTGCGGATTTCCTGTGGCGAAAGCGGTTCCATGAAGGAGAAGATGCGCGAACGACAAGGGAGCATGAAGAAAAAAAGTAACCCTTCAGTTAACGACAGTGGAGCGACGCTCCTGCGGAGCTTTTCTTCGATGGCGTTGGCCTGGTAGGAGCCTTGCCCCGCCATAACGAAAAAAAATCGTCCACGCGCTTGGTGTTCCAGCCCATCATCGGAGGTCCTGGTCGGGAACGGATTCTGAGCTTGCTCGGCTGGCGCACGGTCGCTTACGAAGAGAACGGCATGGACATTCGCCCTTTGGCTGATCGCGCCGATGTCATACCAATCGTCGCGGAATGGCTCCACACCGAATTGAATCCCGAGCAACGAACTCGGGCCGCGATAGAGCGTCAACTCGTCGAGAACAAGGCGCGTCGGGATTCATTGCCGATTACCTTTGTCGCGCTCATCGGTTCCGATGTGGTCGGCACGGTCTCGTTGGATGAGTCCGACTTGCCGCCGTACGATCATCTTTCGCCCTGGCTGGCGTCGCTCTACGTCGTGCCTCCACACCGCGGCTCAGGAATTGGGCGTGCTCTGGTCGTGCATGCGACCGGGTTTGCTCGATCAAAATGCGCCTTGCCAATTTATCTCTGGACTCAGAAAGCCGCTGGCTTTTACGAACAGTGCGGCTGGCGCAGGATGCACTCGGATGTTTACCTGGGCCTTCCAATCACGGTGATGAAGTTTGAATGAAGCGGCCGGTCCGAGCGGCAGGATTGCGAGCGTGATGCACAGCCATGCAGAAGATTAGTCTCGAACCCGCGCAAACCCGGAACACGGGCAATATCGTGGACGAAACCTTCACAGCGCCGAATGGAATTGCGATTTAACAGCGTGTGCCCGGCGCCGCATATGCCAGCCATCATTACCGCTGAACGACCCGACAGTCCCGACGCCAGAGCGTTGATTGATGAGCTTGAGGCAGAGTTGGCGCCGCTGTATCCGTGTGAAAGCCGTCACGGTTACTCCGTGGAGAAGTTGATCAGAGAAGCCGTGGCTTTTTTCCTCATCCGCGACCATGGCACCCCCGCCGGCTGTGGAGGCCTCCAACTGTTTGGTGCCGAGTACGGCGAAGTCAAGCGGATGTACGTCCGGCCGCAGTTTCGGGGTTTAGGTTTCGCCAGGTTGCTGTTGGCGCATCTCGCCGACCATGCCCGAAGCCAGGGTGTCGGCTTACTGCGGCTGGAAACTGGCATTCATCAGCACGCGGCTATCAGGTTGTACGAGCGTGCCGGCTTTCGGAGGATTCCGCCTTTTGGAGAGTACAAAGACGACCCGCGCAGCTTGTTCTATCAGAAACGTGTCCCGTGAAGGTGCCGCGTCTCACGGCCCAACTCGCGCCCACGGGCGTGCTCGCAGTCCAGATGCCTGCTCGTTACGAGTCGCCTTTGCAGCGGGTCGTGCTCGAAGTCGCCCATGTCGCCCCGGGGCGTCATCGCATGGATGTAGCCTGCAAAGCACTGATCAAGGAGCCGCCCTCCGTTTATTACGACATCCTGCAGCCCTTGAGTTCACCCTTGAGGTTTAATGCTTTTACGGAGCTCGAGGATTTGCTAAACAGGGATACAGCACACCAAACTCACAGCTATGCCAATTCCCATCCTGACTGTCTCGCAAATGCGCGACTGGGAGAAAGCCACCTGGGCTGCCGGACGATCCGAAGCCGACGTCATCAGCCGCGTGGGCTACATCGTCGCGCAACGCGCCAAGCAAATGACGCGTCCCGGTGACTTGATCGTGGTCCTCGCGGGCAAAGGACACAATGGCGATGACGCGCGGCAGGCGAGTCGAAATTTTTCCGACCGTGAGGTATATTTGATCAACGTCACCGAGCCTGAGGTTTCGGTTAAGGAATTCATGTCCCAACTCCAATTGGAGCCCGCCTTGATTCTGGACGGATTGTTTGGCGTCGGCTTGAACCGTCCCCTGGCCGGTGAGTGGACCAAGCTGGTGGACAAAATCAATTCGTCGCGCGTGCCAATTCTTTCCATCGACGTTCCGTCCGGCCTGGACGCGGACATCGGCGAAGCGCAAGGCACCGCGATCCGAGCCACGGTCACGCTGACGCTCGGCGCGCCTAAGCGCGGATTGCTCGCCGCCACGGCCTGGGCCCACGTCGGCCGGCTCGAACTGGCCGCGGACATCGGCCTCGTTCCGCGGACGCTCGCCAGCGACTTGCAGTGGACTGTTCGCGAAGACTTTTTGGACTATCCTCCAGCAAGACCGGTTGCCGGCCACAAGGGCACGTTCGGGCACGTAACGCTTTTTGCCGGCAGCGTCGGGTATCATGGGGCCGCGGTGTTGGCAGCTCGCGCGGCGTTGCGGGCGCATCCAGGCCTGGTGACCATGTTCACGTGCGAAGAGGTGTATATTGCCGTCGCCGCGCAGCTTCAGGCGGCCATGGTTCATCCGTGGCGGCCCGGCCGGGATTTGCCGGAATCGGCGACGACGGTTTTGTTTGGTCCAGGTTTGGCTTCTTCGCACGTGCTGGCGGAAATGAAGGATCACCTGGCCCGGCTCTGGAAAGAATCGCCCCTGCCTGTTGTCGTGGACGCAAGCGGGCTGGATTGGCTGCCGCAAGGCCCGGTCAAGTCGGGCGCACTGCGCGTGATCACACCGCACTTTGGCGAAGCTGCACGGCTGTTGAACAGCAAGGCCGGGTTGGTGCAGAACGACCGGGTGCGCGCCGTGCGCGACCTTTCGCAACTCTACGGGGACTGCTGGGTTGTGCTCAAGGGGTACCAAACGCTCGTCGGACGGAGCAGCGGGGAAATCTACGTCAATTCATCGGGCAACCCGTTGCTGGCGCAAGGCGGGAGCGGCGACGCGCTGGCGGGCTATTTGAGCGGCTTGCTGGCGCAGCCCGGCCTGCAAAGCGAAACGCTTACGGCGTTGCGTTACGCGGTCTGGCAGCATGGGGCTTCGGCAGACCATCTCTCGTCGCGGCAGCGGAATTGGATCGTGGAGGACCTGATCGATACGCTGGGCAACGTTCCGGAGTAAAGGCCTCGAGTTTCAAGTTGCCCTCCCGGGAGGGGCAAAGGGGTGGGTTCGTTGGCACTCTGGTCGAATCGAGACCATTCAAAGTAAGGTAGGGCGAAGCGTCCTCGCTGAGCCGATTCGACCATTGCTGAAAACTCTCGCTGGGAATGGGGTCACATCTCACAATTAAATTATACAATCGACAGGTTGCAATGGACCGGGGCCTGGGCCGAGTCGCAGTCGGCTTTCATCCCAGTGAGGCGTTGCCGTGCGGGCTTTCCACCTCCAGACTGCGCCTGAGATGCGAGCGGGATTGCCACAGACTTTTGCGCGGCCGGCGGGTTGCCTTCTTTCGGTTGGCCTCCTGTTGGCCTTCACTCCGTGGGTGCAAGCGTCGCGCCCTCGCTTCAGCGCGGCGGGCCCGGAGATTCTGCGCTGCGGCTACGACGCGGGGTTGCGGATGAACGCGGTGGCGTCGGCGGCGGGGACGTTTAACTTCAATTATTCCCCTGGCGTCCTGGTAGGGACGACCTGCGGATCGTCCTTGATCGAGAAAACGATCCTGCCCAGCGGCGCGTATGTCACGAACGCTTTTGACAGCGTGGCGCGGCTGCTTTCGACGAAGCTGCGGAATAGTTCCAACACCGACCTGAACACCCACGCGTATCTCTACAACCTGGGGAACCATGAGCCGCTTGACCGGCGTGGACCATGCATACGTCCGGAACAGGCCATCGGCCTGCTTGCGGCGGGCTACCAGCCCGCCGGGCCTTTTGGCGGCAGGTTGCCGCCAAACACGGACTGGTAGCCCGTTCCACCCATTTTTCAGACACGCTTTCCACGGATTCACACGGATAGGAGGGAATTCAAATCCGTGTCTGTCCGTGTTCATCCGTGGTTCGAACATCTGAAATTCGTGCCTCGCAAACACTCGCGTCTGCCCGGCTTATCCTCGGAACCGCGAGGATGACGCAGGTCAAGCCGCGGGCGACTCAGCCGTTGACACCCCCCCGACCTCTGTTAGATTCCCGCCTCGGTTTTTCTCTTGGATCTCCGAATTGAACGACACCGAGAACACGAAATCTCTTTACTCATTTTATGGCTAAATCTTTGAAGGCGCCGAAAGCGCCGAAATACGTGTATTTGTTTGGGAACAAAAAGGCTGACGGCGATGGCTCGATGAAGCCCTTGCTCGGCGGCAAAGGCGCCAACCTCGCCGAAATGACCCGCATCGGCTTGCCCGTTCCTCCAGGCTTCACCATCACGACCGAAGTTTGCACCTACTACTACGCGAACCGGAAGGCGTATCCCAAAGCGATTCTCCCGCAGGTCGAAGCCGGCGTCGAATTCATCGAGAACATCTTGGGCAAGGAATTCGGCGACCAGGAAAAACCGCTTTTGGTTTCGGTCCGTTCCGGCGCGCGCGACTCGATGCCCGGGATGATGGACACGATTTTGAATCTCGGGTTGAACGATCAAACCGTCCTCGCCCTCGCCCGGGCCAGCAACAACGAGCGCTTCGCCTGGGATTGTTACCGCCGCTTCGTTCAGATGTACGGCGACGTCGTCATGGGCGTGCAGAAGCGCGCCGGAGAAGATCACGAGCCGTTCGAGACCGTCATCGAAGAGTTGAAGGCGGAGTTGTTTCCGGGCCAGGAACACGTCGAAGACACCAAGATCGACGCCAGTGGCCTCAAAGATTTGGTGAACCGATTTAAGGCACTTATCAAGGAACGCACCGGCAAGGAATTCCCGCAGGACCCGTGGGAACAGCTCTGGGGCGCGGTCGGAGCGGTGTTCGGATCCTGGATGAATGACCGCGCCATCGTTTATCGCCGCAAATACAATATCCCCTCCGAATGGGGCACGGCGGTCAACGTGCAGGCCATGGTGTACGGGAACACCGGCGAAAACTCCGGATCCGGCGTGGCGTTCACGCGCGATCCGGCGACGGGCGAAAAGGTCTTCTACGGCGAATTCCTGATCAATGCCCAGGGCGAAGACGTCGTGGCCGGCGTGCGCACGCCCGAACCTGTTGCCCAGCTTAAGAATCATATGCCCGCGGCTTACGCCGAGTTGGAGAACATTCGCAAGGTGCTGGAACGGCACTTCAAGGACGTTCAGGATTTCGAGTTTACGATTGAGGATGGCAAGGTCTTCATGCTCCAGACCCGGAATGGCAAGCGCACGGGCCTGGCCGCGGTGCGATTCGCGGTCGAAATGGAAAAGGAAAAACTCATCGACTGGAAGACAGCGGTCACGCGCGTGCCTGCGGACCAACTCGATCAAGTGCTGGCGCCCGTCTTCGACCGGTCGGCGTTGAAAAGCGCCAAAGTCATTGCGCGCGGCTTGCCCGCCGGCCCCGGCGCTGCAAGCGGCCGGATGTATCTGAATGCGGAGCGCGCTGTCGAAGCCGCGCACAAAGGCGAGAAAGTGTTGCTCGTGCGGCTGGAGACTTCACCCGAAGACTTGCGCGGCATGATCGCAGCGGAGGGCATTCTGACGGCGCGCGGCGGAGTCAGTTCCCACGCGGCTTTGGTGGCGCGCCAGATGGGCAAGGTCTGCGTTTGTGGCGCCAGCGCGTTGCAGATCGATTATGCCACGAGGACGATGACGGTGAATGGCCAGGTGTTTAAGGAAGGCGATTCCATCTCGATCAATGGCACGGCCGGTGAAGTGTACGCCGGCGAAATCAAAACGGCCGCTTCGGAGGTTGTCCAGGTCCTGGTCGAACGCTCGCTCGACGCGAAGCAAAGCCCGACGTTTCAGAATTTCAAGAAGCTTATGGACTGGTGCAACCAAGCGACGCGCCTGCTCGTGCGCACGAACGCGGACACGCCGGAACAAACGGCGAATGCGGTCGCCTTTGGCGCTCAGGGCATCGGCCTCACCCGCACGGAGCACATGTTCTTTGAAGGAAACCGCATCGACGCGATGCGCGAGATGATTCTCGCGGAGAGCAAAGAGGAACGGCAGAAGGCGCTGGCCAAGATATTGCCGTACCAGCGGGACGACTTCGCCGGCATTTTCAAAGAACTCAAAGGCTTGCCGGCGACCATCCGCACGCTCGACCCGCCGCTGCACGAATTCCTGCCGCACGAACGCGCCGCGCAGGAGGATCTGGCGAAAAAGCTCGCCGTCGCCGTCCAGAAAATCGAGCAGCGCGTCAAAGAACTGCACGAGTTCAATCCCATGCTTGGTTTCCGCGGTTGCCGGCTGGGGATCATTTATTCGGAAATCACCGAGATGCAGGCGCGCGCGATCTTCGAAGCCGCGGCTGACGTGCAGAAGAAAGGCCTCAAAGTGCGGCCCGAGGTCATGATCCCGCTCGTGGGCTTCAAGAAGGAGCTTGATCTCCAGGTCGAAGCCGTCCATCGCGTCGCTCAGGAAGTGATGAAGGAAAAGAAAACCAAGCTGAGTTATCTGGTCGGCACGATGATTGAAATTCCTCGCGGCGCGCTCACGGCCGATGAGATTGCCCAGACGGCAGAATTCTTCAGCTTCGGGACGAACGATCTCACGCAGACTTGCCTGGGGATGAGCCGCGACGATTCGGGTTCATTCCTGCCCAAATACGGCGAGCTGGAGATTGTGAAGAAGAATCCTTTTGCCTCGATCGACCAGACTGGCGTTGGCCAACTCATGAAGATTGCTGTCGAGAAGGGCAGGGGAACGCGCCCGGAGATCAAGCTCGGCATTTGCGGCGAACACGGCGGCGACCCCGACAGCGTGAAATTCTGCCACCGCATCGGGCTGAACTACGTGAGTTGCTCGCCTTTCCGCGTGCCCGTCGCAAGACTTGCGGCCGCGCAAGCTGCGATTGAGGAAGAAAAAGCGAAGAAGGCCAAGGGAACAAAGAAGTAGCCCCAGCCCTCCGGGGCGGGGCGGCGCCTGGCCGGCTGCGGCGTTGCTCGTCGGTCACAGCCCCAAAACGGGGATGCTCCCTCCTCGCGCCTTGCATCCGGCCAGGCGGCGCTCCCGCCAAAACCGGAAGTTATTTTTGCACAGACCCTTAGCTGCGTTCGCGAGAACGCAGTTCATGAACCGAGGACGAGCTTCGGGTAACTCCCTCTCTTCCCGGGTAAGGGAGGAGAGGGCTGGGCGGAGGAGGGCCGTCTTTATGGGTTGCCCCTCTCCTCTCGCTTCACGATCCACCAGCAACTCTCCTTGAATCTCAACGGGTGGCAGACCATCCCGGATATCTGTCTTTACCCGAAGGGCGTCCTGAAGGTGGATTGGGATAGCGACGAGGATGAAGTCGATATCCCGCCGCTGTTGGTGATAGAAATCCTCTCACCCAAGCAGAATCTTCAGCCGCTGGTGGACAAGATCCGCGAGTATCTTCGCCAGGCCGTGAAATCCTGTTGGCTCGTGGAACCGGCGACTGAGGTCGTCACCATCTTCAATGCCGCAGGCAAGCGTGCCCATACTTCCGGCGTGATGCGCGATGAGGCGGTCGGTGTCGAGATTTCCTTGCCGGAACTTTTCGCCTGATTGAAGCAGGTTCGTGGGGAAGAGAGCAGCCCCAAAGACAGCGAGGAACCGAAGACTCAGGCTATCTGACTCACGGCCTGGATCAGCGCACGGATGTATCCGTAGCAGAACGCGAACGCCTGGTTGCCTCCGGGATCGTCCGGGTGCTGCGGGACGTGGTCCGGCATCAGCATGTAAGGATATTCGATCTCTTTGTACACCCGGATCGCCTTGACGAAATCGATGTCGCCTTCGTCTGGGTACACTTCCATGAAATCGTCCCGTCGGCCCCGGATATTGCGGAAGTGGACGTTGAAGATTTTTTGCCGGGAGCCGAAGTAGCGAATGACGTCGAAGATTTCGTTCCCCGGATCCTGAAGCATTTCAGAGACGGTGCCCTGGCAGAAATTCAAACCGTGGTACGGACTCTCCTGAATCGAAATGAATTTCTTCAAGCCGTCCACCGTGCCGAGAACCGCATCCACGCCTTGATAACCGGTGACGGGCGGCACACCCGGATCGTGAGGATGACAAGCGATTCGGACTTTGTATTCGTTGGCGACCGGGACCACGCGCTCCAGGAAATACGCGATGCGCTCCCAGTAAATGTCCGCCGTGATTTGCCCGGCGCGGGTGAGTGGCGTTCTGGGTTGGGCGTCCTTGAGCCGCCAGGTGCTATAGCTTGAACCGCCGCGGCCTGGCGTCCGCCCCGTGCGGAGAACCCCGAGGATGCTCATGTTGTATTTGACGGCCGGGATGCCAGCTTTGGCGCAATTTCGGATAATGTTTTGAAAGCGCTCGATGTCCCGGTCGCGCTCCGGGCTCTGGCCGAGCATGATCGCCGGGCGCGGGGTTCGGTCGATGTGGCTCGAAGCCAGGAAGGACGGCGTGAGCAGGTCGATGCTGATGTCCCACTTGGCTGCTCCTTCTTTGAGTTGCAGGAGCTGCTCCACGGTTGGGTAGCCGAGTTCCTTCGATTCCTCCGGGATGCCGCAAATGTTCTTCACGCCGTGGCGCGCGAAGAATTGGAGCCGTTTGTCGGAGGTCGGGCCGCTCTGGCAGCCGACCTTCATGAGAACCGGGTTGCGGTTTAGAGAAGGTTGGGCTGAGGTCAACGGGGAAGAGCCGGCCCCTGCGGCGGCGCCGGCGGCAGTGACGATGAAGTGTCTGCGATTCATAAATGGGATTCAGGCCAACCGCGAACGCACGCCAATAGGTTCCTTCGATTCCAGTAAAACGTTTCGATTCGTGTGTTTCGCGTGTTTCGTGGGCGAAATGCTCTTTCCAGGTCCAAGTAACGTTTCACGGCACGAGTACATGGTTCCGGCCATTCGGATCGCCGCCGACGGGATCGTGAATGACATGCGCTCGCAGGCGCGCTTGCGTTGCCATGAAAATGCTGCCGTCCGCGAGGCAAATGTTCCCGACATTCCGGTGCAACAGCGGTGTCCATCGAATATCAGTGGACCGCCGGGGATCCAGCGACATCGCGCCACTTGAAAGGTTGGCCGGCCGGCACGTTTCGAGTTGGCGCAGTCCGTTGGTAACGTTTCGGTCGCCTGCCAAAAGGGTTTGCGATTGCTGGGAATAAGCATGGGTGCCGACGAAATAACTGAGGGTTTTGTTCCGATTGGTGGGCGAAGTGAAGCCGCCCGCGAGGTGCGAAAAGTCCGACGCCGCTTTCTTCTCCTTGTCGCTCGGACAAAACAGAATTCGCGGGGTGGTCAGTTCGTTCGACAACACCGCGAAATGCGCTCACGGATCGGACAGCGTCCGCGTTCCGCCGTCGGCGATCTCAACCTGCGGAGGAAACGTGTCGCGGTGTTCGTTGGCGAATGACCGCATCGCGAACCCAACCTGCCGCAATTGGCTGACGCACTGGATGCGCGGCGCTTTGCCTTTGGCTCGCGCCAGCGCCGGCATGAGCAAGCTCGCCAGGATGGCGATGATGGCAATGACCACGAGCAGTTCGATCAAAGTGAAGGCGGCGGGCTCGATGGCTTGGCGCTTCCTGGTTTTCACGGGAACTCAAAGGCATTGTCCGGGCCAAGAAACGAAAGTCAAACGCGTTTCGTATCCCCTCAGTTAACGATGGTGCGGCGACGCTCCTGCGCAGCTTTCTTCGATGGCATTGGCCCGGCAGGAGTCTCACCCCACTCTCAACTGAGGGCATACACCACTGATTACTCTCACGTTGCCGCGCCGCCTTCATCCGTGGTTAAATCCTGCCGCTGACTATGGATTACGAAGCGGTCATCGGGCTGGAAACGCATGTCCAACTCAAAACGAAGTCGAAGATGTGGTGCGGGTGCGGCAATGAATTCGGCGCGCCGCCAAACACCCACGTCTGCCCGGTGTGCCTCGGACTGCCGGGAGTCCTCCCTGTCGCCAACGAAGAGGCCCTGCGCCTGACCGTCCTCACGGGCATGCTCCTGAATTCCGCCGCCGCGCCTCAGGCCAAGTTCGATCGGAAGAATTATTTCTACCCCGACATGCCCAAGAACTACCAGATCACGCAATACGACCGGCCGTCCAACGTCGGCGGCTACGTGGACTTCGAGTTCGATGGGACGATTGCGCGCGTCCGAATTACCCGGGCTCACCTCGAAGAGGACGTGGGCAAGAACTTCCATTTCGAGCGCCACAGCGGTGTGGATTTCAACCGCGCCGGTGTCCCGCTCCTGGAGATTGTATCGGAACCGGACCTCACGAGCGCGGACATGGCCTATGAATACCTCAACGCGCTGAAAGATATTCTCGTGTATGGCGGGGTGAGCGATTGCGACATGGAAAAAGGCATGGTGCGATGCGACGTCAATGTGAGCGTCCGGCCACGCGGCGCGCCGGAGTTGGGCGCGAAGATCGAAATCAAAAACATGAACAGCTTCAGCGGCGTTCGTCGCGCCCTGGAATACGAAATCCCGCGGCAGATCGCCGTCCTGAACGGCGGCGGCAAACTCACCCAGGAAACGCGGCGCTGGGACGACGTCGCGGGCGTCACCGAAAGCATGCGCAGCAAAGAAATGGCGCATGACTATCGTTACTTCCCGGAGCCGGACCTGATGCCGTTCGCTCCGGCGGACGCGTGGCTGAATGACGTGCGGCGGCGCGTGGTGGAACTGCCGCTGGCGCGCAAGCAACGGTTCATGCGCGATTATCACTTGCCGGCAGCCGACGGCCAGACTTTCGTTTGGGATGTTCCTCTAGGGAATTATTTCGCGGCGGTTGCCCAGCAAGCGAAGAACCCCAAAGCGCTGGCCAACTGGGTCATCAACAATCTGCGGGCGAAACTCAGCGAGACCCAAACTGCGCTGGACGATTTGAAGTTCCAGCCGGCTTGTCTCCTCGAACTCGTGGATCTGGTGGAAAGCGGAAGGATCAGCAGCAAGATCGCCCAGGATGTCTTCACCAAAATGTTCGCCGCCGGTGAGTCCCCGCGCGCCATCGTCGATCGCGAAGGCCTGGCTCAAGTGAGCGATACTGGAGCCATTGAAAAATTTTGCGACGACGCCATCGCCGCAAACCCCAAGGTCGCGGAAGATTTTCGCGCCGGCAAAGCCGCCGCGCTCAACTTCTTAAAGGGCCAGGTCATGAAGCTGAGCAAAGGCAAGGCGAATCCTGGTCTCGCGGGAGAAATCCTGGAGAAGAAGCTGAAGCGTTAGACCTTTTCAAACCCCCTCATGAAAATCCAACACCCGGCGGTCACCAGCGACGTCTTCAAACTCATCGTCACGCTCGAATTCGACCTGGTTGTCGGGCGTCATTTCCTGCCGACGCGCGTCGAACTCTTCCAGGACACGACGCGCAAGCGCCGTTTCCGGTGCCGCATGTGGGAGCGCGACTTGTATCACATGCAGATGAGCTTGCCGCCGGATGGCAAGCGCCGGGCGAAACGCACCGAATCCGACGAGGAAATCCTCGTCGAACGCACCTGGGAGCTTTCGACCCGGTTCGAGGACTTTGAGGCGGCGAATTCTGCGAGCGCGCTCAAGATCTTCCTCGACAGCCTTAAGCGGTACCTGGACCGGGTAGCGGCGTAATCCTTCCTTGTAACCCTCTGTTAACGGCGGTGGGGTGAGGCAATGCCATCGAGGAAAGGCTCGGCGGGAGCCTCGCCCACCTTCTGGACGTAACTGAGGGGTTAATTATTCCAGTCGCTTTTGAGTTTTCGTCGGCCCGAGATTTCTCCATCATCGCGCCATGTTTTCAGGCGTTAGATCCGTTCATTTTTCCGGAATCGGCGGAACCGCGATGGCTTCCGTGGCCGCCGCGATGCAGGAGAAGGGCTTTCAAGTTTCCGGCTCCGATCAGAATGTTTATCCGCCGATGTCCATCTTTCTGGCCGAGAAGAAAATCGAGGTCATCGCGGGATACTCGGAAGCCAATCTGAAGCACAAACCGGATCTGGTCGTAATCGGCAACGCGCTCTCGCGCGGAAATCCGGAAGTGGAAGCGGTGCTGGATCACAAGATGCGTTACTGCTCGTTGCCGGAGCTGCTCAAGGAATTCTTCCTGCGCGGCAAGCGATCTATCGTCGTCGCCGGCACGCATGGCAAAACGACCACCACCGCGCTGTTGACGTGGGTGTTCGAATCGAACGGTTTCCGTCCGAGCTTTCTCATTGGCGGCATCTCCAACAATCTCGGCCAGGGCGCGCGGTTCACGGACAGCGAGTGGTTCATTGTCGAGGGCGACGAATACGACACCGCCTTCTTCGACAAGCGCAGCAAGTTCGTCCATTACCTGCCCGAAGTCGCGATCCTGAACAATCTTGAATTCGACCACGCCGACATTTTCGAGAATCTCGCGGCGATTCAGACCTCGTTCAAGCGGCTCATCAACCTGGTTCCGCGCAACGGATTGTTGCTGGGCAACGGCGACGATCCGAATCTCGCTCCCCTGCTCCACGTGAACCATTGCCCGGTGAAACGCTTCGGCCTGGGCGAAGAAAACAGTGTTCACGCCTTCAACCTCCGGCTTGGAGCTACCGCCAGCCAGTTTGAAATCCCCAGCTTCAAGTTCCATCTCAACTTGATCGGCGAGTTCAACGTTCGCAATGCGCTCGCCGTCGTCGCGTGCGCCAAACATTACGGCTTGAAGAATTCGCAAATTCAAACCGCCTTCGACACCTTCCGCGGCGTCAAACGCCGCATGGAAGTGCGCGGCATCAGCGCGGGCATCACCGTGATCGACGACTTTGGGCACCATCCGACGGCGATTCGGGAAACGCTCCGCGCCTTGCGCCTGAAGTATGCCGGGCAGAAGATTTGGGCCGTGTTCGAGCCGCGCTCCAATACGACTCGCCGCAACGTGTTTCAGTCCGACTTGGTGCACGCGTTTGCCGATGCCGACGCCGTGGTGGTTTCGCAGGTCGCCCGGCTGGAAATGCTTTCCCCGAATGAACGTTTGAACCCGGAACAGCTCATCCAGGATTTGTGCGCGAAAGGCAAAGCCACGGTTTACCTGTCCGACGTGGAAGCGATTGTGAACCACGTGGCGAAAGGCGCTCAGGGCGGCGACGTGGTCTGCGTGTTCAGCAACGGGGGCTTCGGCGGAATCCATGCCAAGCTGCTGGAGCGGCTAGGCAAACTGCCAACCAAACCGCTCCTGCGGTAGAGTCCTAATCGTAATCTCAATCCACGTAGCGCAAAGTTGCACTCTGCCCTATCGCAGATTTGGAATCTGCGGCACGCGGCCAATCCGGTGCGGTCGGGTGAGTTTGCCGCGCAGCCGACTACAAGTCGGCGATACGGCAGATTGAAAATCTGCGCTACGCTTCACCGCCAAGTCGTGGACGCACCGTCAGTTCACGCGGTGCAGACTCGTCCACCTTTGGCCGGATTTAAGCTGCAAGGATTTGATTCTGAAGGGAAGTTTCGAGACCTGGCCATTCCCGCGATGGTCTGGGAATCCTCCAGCGAGGATGCCTTCGGCTTCCAGGATGCCAACGGCGCGACGACGGCAGACCAGACGCAGATTAATATCGTGGATTCCACGCACCCGGCCAAACCTGCGCCGTTCACCCAAACCACCAGAACGCTGACGGCAGTATCACCCTTGAATGGACTGGCGGTGGGACTCTGCAGGCGGCGCCGAGTGTAAACGGCCTGTGGACGGATGTTCCTGGTGCGGCCAGCCCGTACAAATTCACACCGGCGGCGAACGCTCCGATGCTCTTCGGCCGGATCAAGAGCTGACGACCTGAATTGAACGCCAAGAGGCCGGATGAAAGTCCGCTTCTTTTTTTTCGACAATCGCCGCTGAGGGTCGGCCTGATTGACAGACGACACCGGACAAGCCACGCTTTGCCCCATGAATTTCCCAACACTCCGTATCTCAAGACACCTGCCCGCTCGACTCAACCGCGCGAATTCCATATGGGCGCTGCTTCTTCTGGCTTCGACATGCGGGATATTGACGGCTGGGACCGGTCACTGGCCGGAGTTTCGTGGTCCGTGGGGCAATGGCCATGCTGCGGCGCCGGGAGACACCAAACTCGCCGGCCTTCCGCTGCATTGGAGCGAAACCAAAAGCGTGAAATGGAAAACGGAGATTCCGCAACTGGGTTTATCCACGCCAATCGTAATGGGAGGCCAGGTCTGGCTCACGACCGCGACGGAGGATGGCCATGACTTTTTCGTCATCTGTGTCGATGCCGCCACCGGGAAGATTCTGCACAATGAGAAAGTGTTCCATAGCGACGCTCCTGAACCCCTTGGCAACGGCGCCGGCGTCAACAGCTACGCCACGCCTTCGGCTGTGATCGAGCCGGGGCGAGTCTATGTTCACTTCGGCAAATTCGGGACGGCGTGTCTGGACACGGCCTCATTCAAGCTCCTCTGGAAACGGGACGACTTGCTCTGCCGCCATTACCGGGGCGCCTCGTCTTCTCCGGTCCTTTTCGAGAATCTCGTGATTCTCACCTTCGACGGCGTGGACGTGCAGTATCACGCCGCGCTCGACAAGAAAACCGGGCGCACAGTTTGGAAAACGGATCGCTCGGTGAAGTGGAACGACGAACATATCGATCGTCCCATGGTGCGGGATGGCGATTGGCGCAAGGCGCACAGCACGCCGCTCATCGTGAACGTGGACGGGAAACCCCGGATGTTCAGCGCTGGCGCCAAGGCTGCGTATGGTTACGAGCCGGCAACCGGACGCGAACTCTGGCGTGTGGAATACAACGATTGGTCCGCGGCGCCCCGCCCGCTTTTCCACAAAGGCCGCGCGCTCCTCGCCACCGGCTTCAACCGCGGGGAACTCCTGGCGGTCCGGGCCAACGGTGAAAGCAAGGTGACCGGCATGCACTTGGACTGGTCGATCAACACGCGAGTTCCCAAATACGCATCGCCCATCATTGTCGATGATTTGCTTTACCTTCCGGCGGACGAGAGTTTCATTTCTTGCGTCGAAGCCGACACCGGCAAGAATGTGTGGACCGAACGCGTCGGCGGCAAATTCCGGGCGTCCCCGGTCTATGCGGATGGGCGGCTCTACTTTTGCAGTTTGGAAGGCGTGACGACCGTTTTGAAGCCGGGCCGATCCTTTGAAGTGCTGGCGACCAACACGTTGGAAGACAAGTCAACGCGGACTGGGAGCAAGCGTCCTCCAGGCTTCATGGCATCCCCGGCCGTGGCCGGCAAAGCGCTATTCCTGAGAAGCCGCGACCACCTCTACCGAATCGAAACTGAGGCGGTCAGCGGGCATTGAGTTCATTTCCGTCCTGGGAGGGGCGAAGGGATGGGTTTTGGTGGCAAGCCTTCAGGATCCCGCTCGGTGAAGGTGGGGCGAGGACTCCTGCCGAGCAAGTGCCATCGACGGAAGGCTCGGCGAGAGTCCTCACCCCACCGTGGTTGACTGAGGAGTTCCTTTCATGAAGCAATTCCCATTTCCGTATTATTCATTCGGGAAAATTAGCGGAATTCGTGTCCCCCCATTCCTGCGGCCGCACTCATCCTCTGTGCGTTCGGCGTCCTGGTTCCTGAGTAAGCAGCCCGTACTGTTTGAGTTTGTATTGCAGGGCGCGCCGGCTGATGCCGAGGATCTTGGCCGCTTCCTCTCGATTCTGCGTTACGTGCGTCAATGTCTGCCGGATGAGCAGCTTTTCCACCTCGGCCAGCGATTGGCCCGGACGAATCGTGAAGGCCGTGGCGTTGCGATCGAACGAGCGCAGGAACTCCGGTAAATCCTCCACTTCCACCGTCGCTTTGTGGCATGTGATCACTAGCCGTTCGATCGTGTTGCGCAGTTGCCGGACGTTCCCCGGCCAGGGAAACCGCTGGCAAATCCGGATCGCTTCCGGGCCCATGCGCTTGGGACGGCGTTTGTGTTTGGCCGAAAAGTGCTCGAAGAAGCGCTCGATCAACAGCGGAATGTCCTCCGCCCGTTCCCGCAAAGCCGGCAGCGCGATGGGCACGATTTGCAGCCGGTAAAACAGGTCTTCGCGGAATTTGCCGGCCGCGACCGTTTCCGGGAGCTTTTTGTTCGTGGCCGCGATGACGCGCACGTTCACGTGTGTCAGTTCGGTCGCTCCCACGCTGCGAAACGTGCCGTCTTCGAGCACGCGCAGCAAATCGCCCTGGCCTTTGGCGCAAAGGTCGCCCACTTCATCGAGGAACAGCGACCCCTGATCGGCCAACTGAAACCGGCCGAGCTTGGTCGCCACGGCGCCGGTAAACGCGCCTCGCACGTGTCCGAACAATTCAGATTCCACCAACTGTTCAGGCAGGGCCGCGCAATTCACGGAGATGAACGGCCGATCGCGGCGGGAGCTTTTGAGATGGATCGACCGCGCCACGAGTTCCTTGCCCGTGCCGCTTTCGCCCAGGAGGAGGCTGGGTTCGGAGCGTTTCTGCAGCCGCAGCCGGAGTTCGCTGTTTTCCGCGACTACAGCCTGAAATTCGAGGGCCTTTTGCACCAACGCGCGCAGCCGCTGCATATCGAGGGGCTTGGTCAGGTAATCGTAAGCGCCCTGTTTCATGGCCTCGACGGCATTTTCCACCGTGCCGTAGGCCGTCATCATGATGAAAAAGTGTCGCGGCTTGGGGCTTTGACGTGGGTGAGCAATTCCAATCCACTCAGGCCGGGCATTTTCATGTCCGAGATCACGAGGTTGTAAAGGCGTTTCTCGACCAGATGCAGCGCTCCCTCGGCGCCGTCGGCCGCATCGACGTGATAACCTTCCCGGCGCAGCGCTTCCTGAACTCCGGCGCAAAGTCCGCGCTCGTCATCGACGACCAGAATTTTGATTTTGGATTTATCCACCAGAGCGTTCCTGTTGGTGCAACGGCAACCGCAGCGTGAACACCGCTCCGCCCTCCGGCGCGTTGGCGGCTTGAATGCCTCCGCCGTGTGCCGCGGCAATCTGCTGCGCGATCCACAGCCCCAATCCGCTGCCTTCCGCCTTCGTCGTGAAGTAGGGATCGAAAATGGCGCCAGCTTTTTCTGAGGGCAATCCGGGGCCGGTATCGCGAACGTGAATGGCCAAAATCTGTTCTGCGGGCCGCGGCTCGACCTGCACGGTCACCTGGCCGCGCCGTTCGATCGCCTGCAACGCGTTGATCAGAATATTCAGCAGCGCCTGGGTCAGCCGGACGGAATCCGCGCGGAGCGCCGGCAACTCCGAGGCGATTTGAGTGGCGATTGCGATTTCGCGCGTGGCGGCTTCCGGGCGGAGCAGGTTGCAGACATGTTCGACCAGCTTTCTGAGAGCGTGTCCGAAAATTCCGCGGGGTCCTGTTTTCGCGCCAAAGGCCGGATGGCGAGGCGCGACGAAGGAGAATATCCTCCCTGGATCTTCGACTGAGGAGCAACGAAGCCAGGCGGCCTTTGG
>VHCZ01000055.1 GCA_016871535.1 Verrucomicrobiota bacterium | reverse complement strand
GGCGGAAAGGTCGCGGCGTTTGTGTTTGCTCATGCCGCGAGCGTAAAACAGTGAAAGAGGAATGTTCCGAAAAAAATGCCAACCCTCGTATCTCCAAACGGCTACCGAGGAGGAACGACGCGCCCTAGTATCGCCTCAGTTGAGGGTGGGGCGAGGACGGGCGAGGACTCCCGCCGAGCCAATGCCATCGAAGAAAGGCTCCGCAGGAGCGTCGCCCCACCGTCGTTAACCGAGGGATACGGCGCACGGCGATTTCAAGCAGATGATTACGGGGCCAATGCGCGCTTGATTCTACCGCCGCCTTTCACTAAAAGGCTTCCGATGTCGGTGGCTTCCACTTTTGTCGGCTCATCTCGATCCAGTTCCTTCAACCTAGGAGCGTACCTCGACGCCCGATCCCGGGCGATCAATCGGGCGCTCGACCGATTTCTGCCGACGGCCCGAACCAAACCCGGCACGATCCACCGGGCGATGCGTTATTCGCTGTTCGCCGGGGGCAAAAGGATTCGCCCGGCGCTCTGCCTGGCCGCGGCGGAAGCGTGCGGCGGCCAAGTTCAAGCCGCGATGGCCCTCGCGTGCGCCGTGGAATGCATCCACACCTACTCGCTCATTCACGACGATCTCCCGGCGATGGACGACGACGATTTTCGCCGGGGAAAGCCCACCAACCACAAAGTTTTCGGCGAAGGCATCGCGATCCTGGCCGGAGACGCTCTGTTGACCCAGGCTTTCGAGATCGCAGCACAGGCCAAAGGTTGGCCGCGTCATCCCCACCGGACGATTTTCCAGGAATTGACTCGCGCGGCAGGTTCGCTGCAACTGATTGCCGGACAGGTTGCGGACCTGGAGGGGGAAGGCAAATCGGTTTCCGCCGGCCAACTGCGGTACATCCACGAACGCAAAACTTCCGCGTTGCTGTGTTGCGCCGTGCGATTGGGAGGGATGAGCGCGAATTGCACGCCGGCCCAATTGAGCGCGCTGACCGACTTCGGCTACCATGTCGGTCTGGCGTTTCAGGTGATCGACGATATTCTCGACGTGACTCAAACCAGCGAGCAACTCGGCAAAACCGCCGGGAAGGATCATGCCGCCGAGAAGGCGACTTACCCGGCCATTCTGGGTTTGGACCGTTCCCGGAAAATCGCCCTGCAGTTGACGAACAAAGCTTACTCGGCGCTTCGCCCCTTCGAGGGCCGGGCCGTGGCCTTGGAAGCACTGGCCAGGTACTTGTTGGAACGAGACCGGTAACAGTTGGGCCGTGCTGCATCCAAGCCCCCGTTCGGGCGTAAGGAATGACGAATGACCGGGCACCCAATGACGAAAGAATTCCCAAATGTCGAACGGCGAAAGTTTTTCTGCCGTTTGGATCGCAACCGATTTAACGATTCTCACCGCGGCTGCCCGCGCTGCGTATGCCGAACGTTCACACCGAAACCAGTTGCGAAATTCCGTTTCCGCGCCGGGCCGTGTGGCCCATCATGAGCAAGACGGATTGGATCAATCGCGCGCTCGGTCTGCCGCCGGTCCGCTATGAAATCCGGCCTTTGCCCGAAGGCGGCAGCGCCGTGGCCGCTCACGCCAGTTTTCTAGGCGCCAAACTTCAATGGCGGGAAATCCCGTTTGAGTGGATGGAGGAGGAGTTTTACTGCGTGCATCGCATCTTCGACCGCGGTCCCTTCACGGAAGGAAAGATGGGCGTGGACTTGACCGAATCGGGCTCGGGAATAACCCGGGTCCGCGCTTTCAGTGATTTCACTCCCAAAGGCCGATTTGGCGCCTGGCTTGTCCGCGCGGTGCTGGGACCAAAAACCAACCGCGGAATGGAAGAAATCATCCGCCACGTGGCCGAACATTTGCGGGGTCAGAAGCCGGTGGCGCTTCCTCACCTGCCCCGGAAGCCCGTCGCAGAAGCCGCGCTGGACGCCGGTCTCGCGAAGTTGCGCGCATGAGGCCGCGGCCAGAACTGGTGCCGAAACTGGAGCGGATGCTCCGCGACGCGCCAGACGTGGAGCTGACTCACGTGAGACCTTTTGCTGTGGCGCGCGGGTGGGGGGACGACCGATGGGAAGTGCTCCGCCTGTTCCTTCAGGCCACGCGCTGCGGACTTCTGAATTTCAGTTGGGAAGTGCTCTGCCCGAATTGCCGGTCCACCCGCCAGCCCCGTGCGACCTCCTTGGGGCAGGTTCGGCAAAGTTCTCACTGCGAAGTCTGCCAGATCAAGTTCGATGGAGAATTCGACAAATGGGTGGAATTGAAATTCAGCGTTCACCCCAATGTCCGCCCCTGTGACGCGCAGACCTTCTGCCTGGCCGGACCGGGGGGAAAGCCGCACATTTACAGCCAATTGCTGATCGGTCCGGGCCAAAGCCGCCCGTGGAAACTGCCGCCAGTGAATCGGCCCTTCCGCATGCGGTCTCCGCAAGTCAAGGAACCACTGATCCTGTCTGGAAGGGACGTTCCTCGCCCCGCGAGGAACGAGTGGGGAGAGGATCGAGGAGAGGGGAAGGACCAGGAAGACGGCCCTCCTCTCCCCGGCCCTCTCCTCCCTTCGCAGGGAAGAGAGGGGGAATTCATCCGCGAGCTTGGATCCGGAATTTCGCGCCCCAGTTCTTTCCTTCGAGTCCGCTGCTTGCCAGAGCGTTTTTGAAATCGAATCCGCATCCGAGAAAACCGCCGAAGGTCTGCTGCATTTCGAGAACCCAAATCCTTTCACCGTTCAGATTGCCCTGGAAAGTGTCGAGTGGAGCGAAGATATCCTGACCGCGGCCCAGGTGACGAACTGGCAGGAGTTCCGCGATTTATTCGACGCCGAGGTCATTTCTCCCAACGAACAGATCACCGTGGGCGCGCAGATCGTGTTGTTCACGGACCTGCGCGGCTCGACCGCGATGTACAACGGGATCGGCGACGCGCCGGCCTACGTCGTCGTTCGGGATCATTTCGCAGTGCTCATCGAGGCGGTTCGCGATCATCACGGCGCCATCGTCAAAACGATCGGCGATGCCATTATGGCGGTGTTCAGCCGCGTAGAGGAAGCGCTCGCGTCGGTCCAGCAAATGCACGAACGGCTGCACGCGGCGCTGCCGGCGACCGACCTCCCTGCGCCCCTGATGCTGAAATCCAGTTTGCACATCGGCCCATGCCTGGCCGTCAACGCCAACGTCAAGCTCGATTACTTTGGCACGACGGTGAATTTTACCGCGCGCATGGATGGCTGTTGCCTGGGGAATGATCTGGCGGTTTCAGACGAACTGTATGCCCGGCCGGAGACGCAGGAGTTTCTGAAGAAGACCGGCCGGACTGCCGAGCCGAAAGAAGTCAAGTTTCGCGGCTTCGATCAACCGAACCGCGTGTGGCGGATACAGATGATCTGAAGGAGATGGCTGGTGGGGCGACGCTCCTGCGGAGCCTCTGCTCTCTGAAATCGCCTTTGCAATCAGGCTCCGCGGGAGCCTCGCCCCACCGACGCACTGAATGCTTACCGACGGCTACGCGAACGCGTCGAGAACCGTTCCGAGGGTGTCGTTGGCGGCTTTGGCCGCGGCAGCGTTCGTTTCAAATGCGCGCTGGCTTTCGGTCAACTCCACCATTTGCTCGGCCTCAACTTCACCGCGGGAAATTGCCTCCGCAGCGTTGTTGAATCGAGCCGACGCGGTCTGCATCCCATCCAGAGGAAATGTGGAGACAGGAGTTAAAGTCACGGGCGAAGCATAGCCTCCCAGGCGTGCATATGAAGCAAGATTACAGCGCAGTCGTTAAAGCGGGAGGGACGAATCCCTCAGCGATTCTAACTAACGCTCCAACGTCCGCCCATCACTCCCACTCAATCGTCGCCGGCGGTTTGCTGGAGATGTCCAGGCAAACGCGGTTGACCCCTTTCACTTCGTTGATGATCCGGTTCGAGAGCTTCTCCAGAAGTTCATACGGCAGCTTGACCCAATCCGCGGTCATTCCGTCCTTCGAGTCCACGGCGCGCAAGGCGATGGTGTAATCGTAAGTCCGCTCGTCGCCCATCACGCCGACGCTGCGCACGGGGAGGAGGACCGCAAAGCTCTGCCAGATTTTGTAGTACCATTCGCTCGCTTTCATTTCCTCGACCACGATGGCATCCGCGTTGCGAAGAATTTCCAAACGCCGGGGCGTGACTTCACCCAGGATGCGCACGGCCAGGCCCGGGCCTGGGAACGGCTGGCGCAGCACGATTTCCTTCGGCAATCCGAGTTCGAGTCCGAGTTGCCGCACTTCATCCTTGAACAGGCATTTCAACGGCTCGACCAGCTCAAACTTCATCCGCTTCGGCAAGCCGCCAACGTTGTGGTGGCTCTTGATGAGCGCGGCCGGGTTGCCTGCAATCGGCACGGATTCGATCACATCGGGATAGAGCGTGCCTTGCGCCAGAAACCGGGCCTTGCCCGCCCGCCGCGTCGCCGCTTCGAACACCTCAATGAACGCGCGACCAATGATCTTTCGCTTCCGCTCCGGATCGGTGACGCCTTTGAGTCGTTTCAGGAAAATCTTCGACGCGTTCTCGTATTGCAGCTTGATCTTGAAATGGCGGCCAAAGACTTTCTGGACAACTTCCGCCTCGCGCGCGCGCAGCAGGCCGTTGTTCACGAAGATGCACGTGAGTTGATCGCCGACGGCTTTGTGGAGGAGAGCCGCCGCGACGCTCGAATCCACGCCGCCGCTCAGACCGAGAATGACTTTCTCATCCCCGACCTGCACCCGGATTTCCTCGACCGATTGGTCAATGTAGCTCCGCATCGTCCACTCCTTGCCGCAACCGCACACGCCGTGGACGAAATTGCTGAGGATCTCGCGGCCGCGTGGCGTGTGCGCGACTTCGGGGTGAAATTGGATTCCATAGAATTGCCGCGCCTTGTCCTCAATCGCCGCGTAATCGGAATTCTCCGTAACCGCGACAGGTTTGAAACCCGCCGGCAGGCGCGTGAGTTTGTCGCCGTGCGAATTCCAAACCTGGAGGCTGCAGGGAAGCTTCTTGAGGATCGGGCAACCACCGTCCCGAATCGTCAGGGTGCCTTTGCCGAATTCACGCTTCTGGCCTGGCTCAACTTTTCCGCCCAGGTACTGCGCGAACAATTGGACGCCGTAACAAATCCCCAGGATCGGCACGCCCAGCTTGAAGATGCCGCGATCCGGCAAAGGCGCGTCTTGGGCGTACACGCTCGCTGGCCCGCCGGACAGGATCAGGCCCCGCGGTTTGCGCGCGGCGATTTTGGCTGCCGGCGTATCGTAGCGCAGAATCGTGGAATAGACGTTGCACTCGCGGATGCGCCGGGCGATGACCTGGGTGTACTGCGAGCCAAAATCGAGGATGACAATTTCTTCGCTCATGCCGAAAGAGGGACAACTCTTTGCCTGCGTTTGGAAGCTTTGACGAGAAAAATTCGCGCCTCACTGCCGCACGACTCAGGGCTTTTGACAAAGTAGCGCAGATTTTCAATCTGCCGTATCGCCGCATTGCATTCGGCAAGGCGTCGGGAGATCCAAGCGCGTCCAACCCGCTGAGACCCTATGCGGATTGCAAATCCGCGATACAGCAGAATTCAATTCTGCGCTACTTTGTCAATGGTCCTGCCGCACGACTCGCACCTGACCGCGCGCGGGGCTGTATTCCAGTCGAGTGCCCGACGGCGGCGCCGGAAGCCGCGGCAAGTATCCCTCCGTCACGAGTTCATTCAGATCTTTTGGAAACCGGTCTTCGCCGGCGTGAAATTGGCGGATGGCCTGATTGAGCGAGGTCAGGTCCACGGTTTTCGTGGCGAGTTTCTGCGCCTTGCCCACCGCGCCCAAATAATCGACTGGCGCCGTGAGTGGATTTCCGCTGGCGGCGGGCGGATTCGTGGCTTTCGCGGCCGTCGGGGCTGCGTCCCTTTTGCCGCATCCACCCAGGCTGACCGCCACCGCCAGGAGGACCGACCAGTTCGCTTTCATGCGCTCAATCTAAACCGACGCTCAAGAATTCCAAGCCGAGTTAGTGCTCAACCTTGGATCCAGAGGAGTTGGTGGCACGAATTACACTAATTTTCACGAATTGATCTCCTCAGCTCCAATTCGTGCCAATTCGTGAAATGCGTGTCCGTCTCCTCACGAGTGTCCCATCTGCGTCTATCTGCGTTCATCTGCGGTTGAATGGCGGTTTCCAGGCTCAACGGTGATAATCGAGGCGGCCAAACTCCGGGCGCGCTCGATCAATGCCAGGTCTTCCTTCAGATCAGCGAATGCCAATGGCGGCATCCCGCTTTGCTCCTGCCCCAACAAATCGCCGGGACCACGCAGCTTCAAATCCGCTTCGGCGATGCGGAAACCGTCTCCCGTCTCTTCCAGCACCTTCAAACGCTCTTCGGCTTCCGGGCTGTTGGGAGCCGCGACCAGGATGCAATAGGACTCGTGAGAGCCGCGGCCGATCCGGCCGCGCAACTGGTGCAATTGCGCCAGGCCGAACTGCTCGGCGTTCTCGACCAGCATGATCGTGGCGTTCGGCACATCGACGCCCACCTCCACCAGCGAAGTGGCCAGGAGAACATGAATTGCGCCGTTGCGGAAGGCGGCCATGGTTTTCTCCTTTTCCTCGCTCGGCAACCGCCCGTGCAGAAGGCCAACGCGATATGACGCGAGCGCCTTCTGCACCGCGTCTCGTTCTTTTGTGACCGCTTTCAATCCGCCCGTCCCGCCTTCCTCGACGCGCGAATAAACCACAAACGCCTGGCGTCCTTCCGTCAGCTTATCGCGAATGAACTCCCAGACTTTCGGCAAGCGCTCCGCGCTTCGCACAAACGTTTTGACCGGCGAACGTCCGGGCGGCAGCTCGTCGATCACGGAGATGTCCAGATCGCCGTAAAGCGTCAGTCCGAGCGTGCGCGGAATCGGCGTGGCGGTCATGACGAGCAAGTGCGGATAACGGCCTTTGCGAACCAGCTTCTCCCGTTGGGCGACGCCGAATTTGTGTTGTTCGTCGATGATGACCAGACCGAGATTTTCTTGGCCGAACGAATCTTCGATCAAGGCATGCGTGCCGATTGTCAGCGCAGGCGATTGGCGATTGGCGATCGGCGATTGGCGGTCCGCCTTCGGCGAGAGGCGAGAGGCGAGAGGCGATGGGCTGCGCGCCGGCGGTTCGACGTTCGACGTTCGAGGTTCGATGCTCGATGTTCTCTGCTCCGCGTTCGACGTTCGATAGCTCCCCGTCCGCAGGCCCACTTCGATCCCCAGCCGGCCAAACCAGCGCGCGAAATTCTGAAAATGTTGTTCCGCCAGAATCTCCGTGGGCGCCATCAAGACGACGTTGAAGCCGCTTTCCAAGGCCATCAGCGTGCAACAAGCCGCGACGACCGTCTTGCCCGATCCGACGTCCCCCTGGAGCAATCGGCGCATCGGCTGCCCGCCGGACATGTCCTTGCGGATTTCGCGCAACACCTTGGTTTGCGCAGTGGTGAGCGAGAAGCCGAGCTGCGCGAGAAACGGTTTGATCAACCGATTGTCTCCGCCGCACGGCCAGCCCCGGGCGTTTGCGGCCAGCCGTTTTCTGCGCCGTTGAATCGCCAGTTGCAGATCAATCAATTCATCCAACGCCAGCCGGCACCGCGACAATTCCAGATCCACCAGCTCCGCGGGATAATGGAGCATCTCGACGGCTTTTCGGCGTGGAGGCAAATCGGGAATCGACAGCTTGGGCCACGGTTCGGTGATGGCTGTTCCGTATTCCTGGAACGCACGAAAAATCAGCGAGCGCAGCCAGCGTTGGGACAGCCCTTCGGTGAGCGGATAAATCGGCACGATCCGGCTCAGATGAATCGAGTTGTCTTCGTTCGCCACGACAACTTCGGTTTCGGGATGATCGATGGTGCGCGGGCGCAGCGAATTGACCTTCCCATAAACCAGCACTTCGTCGCCTTGCGCGAAATACTGTTGCATGTACGGGAGGTTCCACCATCGGCAGTGCAGGCGCCCGGTCCCATCCTCCAGGATGAACTCAAAAACGGATTTCTGGCCCTTGGCGTAACGCTTCAGCCCCAACGCCACGATATGCCCCCGTGTCGCGGCCAACTCCCCCAGTTGCACTTCGCCAATCCGGCGGAAGTGCCGGCGATCCTCATAGCGCCGTGGACGATGAAACAGGAGGTCGCCAACCGTGTTCAGGCCCAGTCGCGCCAACTGCGCCCGGCGGTCAGGCCCGACTCCGCGCAAGACAACGACCGGCCTCGCCAGCGCGGAAGGTTTTGGAGTCGATGCGGCCTCGGACATCGAAGCCACGATACACGATCCAGCGGGCAGTTGTCAGTGGTCAGTTGTCAGCAATGTCAGTGATCAGTGGTCAGTATTCAGTAATCAGTGAAAGCCGCCAGCGTGGGACTGAAAACTGATTACTGATTACTGAACACTGATCCCTGGCACGCCGCCAGACTCTGGACAAATCCCCCGCCCCAGCCCAATGTACTCCGGATGGCAGACGAATCCGATTCTCCGGTGGAAAAACTCTGGGCCGAATACAGCCTCATCTTCCGCGACTTCGACGACTTGACGCTGGCCCGGTGGATGGCCCAGACGCTGAGCCAACTGGAAGGACGCGGCTGGCGCCTTTCGCATCCGCTTTTGGGGACCTACCGCCTGGCCGCGCAAGTCGCTCACGACCGCCAGATCTGGCTGAAACGGCTGGCGAATGTCCCGGCCGCGTATCCGGAAGCCCCGTGCTGCCGCGCCCCGCTCGTGCCTTTGTTGACTCGCGACGTGATCGAGTCGGGCTTGGTTTGCCAGCACTGCGGCGGAACGATCGTGGCCTTTGAGGATTTGCCTGATGAAGTTCAAGGCCGCCTCAAACAATGGGCTGAAGAATACGCGCCGATCCACGCGGTCGCGCATTGGGACGATCGGCAGCGCAAAGGCGTAGCGGACTACGACCGCGCTTTCGAGAACGCCGCGAAGGAGGCCGAGCGCCTGCTTGGTGTGGCCGGACGCGAACTGCTTCCGAAACTCCTCGACCATTACCCCGTGATCATCTGGGAAGACCAGGACGAGTGTTTGGAAGTCCGTCCGGAGGATGTTGAGCTTTGATCCTGGAAACATTCCAGCCGCAATAGCTCACAGCGCGACAAAGCCGCAACCGAGGTCGTTAAAACGTTAAATCGTTAAATGGGTGAAGGATTTGAACGCAGCTTCGAGAAATTTCGACCGCGGATTTCACAGATTACGCGGATAGGAGGCAGATGACTCAACCCAAGGGCCCTTTCATCCGCGCCTATCCGCGAAATCCGCGGTTCTGAAATCTTCGCAAAGAAGCGTGACGTTGCCGGAAAGCAGGACCAAGAGAGAATGAGTTTGGGGGGAGAACGGTCCTGTCTGTTTCAGACCCGTATTTTCCAATTCTGCAGGATCAACCCCAAGCCGCTGGAGCACGTTCGTGAGTTCCGCCTCGGCGCGAAGTTGATCGGCCTCCGAAATGTCCGACGATCGCGTCCCAATGACATTCTTCAGCTTCGCCAATTGGGAACGATTCCGTTCGATCCAACCTGCGCCCGCCGGCAAACGCTCGACCGCCAGAAACATTCCCGCCACTGGCGCGGCTTCCACGCGAAACCATCGGTGCGGAAAGAACACTTCCATGTGCTGCAAGTAGAGGCGCTGGATCCACTCGGGGTCATCCGCCCGCAACGGCGATTCTCGCGGTGACACTGCTGGCTGCGATTTACACCCGACTTCAGGGCATCCTCACCACCGGCACGGGCATCGCCTTGTTCATCCTCGCAATGCTGCTGATTCCTTGGATCAAGCATGTCTCCACCGCACCGCAGGGCGCCATGTCTGCGATGGCGGGCTGAGGTGCATTGGAACCGATGACGATTTAACGTTGTAAGGACTTTGGTTGCAGCTTGCCGCGCTGCGTTCATCTGCGGTTGGTTCTGGCGCCGCGTCACAACTCCCAATCAAGCCCTCCCAGCACCATGTTGGCAGAATATTCGTTGGATTCGCGATTCGAGAAGTTGCGTTCATGCTCGTAATCGGCAAACACTCGCAGCTTCTTGAATAGCCTCCTTTCCGCTCTCACGTTGGCCGTGAGCGTTGTCAAGCGACACCGGTCCGGGCTGGCCGGAGCGGCAAGCTCTTACTCGGTCAGGAACGTCCCATCGGCAGTTTCCAACCGGATTTCTTCCGGCAGATTTCGCGCATCGACCTTGACCACCAGTGTATGATTGCCGGAGGACAATTCCGTCTGAATCGGGCTGGCCGCCGTGACGGGACGCCCGTCGATCCACAGCGCGACGTACGGTTTGGCAGACAATTGCAGCCGGACCTGGCCCGCCCTGGCCACCTGGAATCGCGCCGCGGCGTAGACTGCGGAAGGATGCCGGCCCGCAACCGATTTCAATTTCGCTTCCAACTCCTCCCGCAACAGGCGGCCATCGACGCAGGAAATCGCCGGCGTCCAACCTTGATCGGTGAGATCGCTCTTCAACACCCGTTCGTCGCCGAACTGGGCCGCGTCAATCGTCGCCGCGAACAGCTTCCAAAATCGCGCCACGTTGCCTTTCGACGCGTCGAACAGTCCGGGTTTGCCGAGCTCAGAAAGAAACCGATACAGGTCGATCTGCTGATCGCCCGTGAGGACATCGAGAAGTCCTGAGGGCATGATCGAGCCGCCGGTGGAGCGCCTTTGAATGTTGTTCGCTGCCACGGCCACCTCCTTGTTCGTCGCATCGCGGATGACCACTTCAGTCCCCGTCTCCCGGACCAGCACCCCGGAGAGTTCCAAACCATCTTTGGTTTCGAGGATCGTCGAGTGATAACCCTCTTTGACCTTTCGATTCGGATAAAGCAACGACTCGATGAGATAATCGATCGGCGCGCTGGCGCCCAGGGACGTCATGTCCGGTCCGACTTTCCCTCCGGCGCCGCCGATGGCATGGCAACCCAGACAATTCAGGTCGGCCCGGCGGTAAAGCGCTTCCCCACGTGCCGGATCGCCCTTTTCGTTGACGCTCGCGACGATTCGCTGGATTTCCGCAGGAGTCAGATCGCGGGCGGTTTCCTCCAGATTCCCGCTACGGGCCAGGGCCAGCACCAGATCAGGTTCGTTGCGTCCGCCTTCGCGCGCCGCGCGCAAACCCGCCTTGGCAGCAGCCGCGGGAAGCGTGGCTTTCGCGAGCGCGCGTGTGGCGACGCCGGCCGCGCCTTTGTTGGCCAGAACCGATCTCCAAAGCGACAGCGCCTCGTTTTCACTGCCGGTCTCCGACAAAACATGGAGGACGCGCGGCATCGCTTGTTCAAGGTTCAGAGCCGCGAGCGTCCGCGCCGCTTCGCGACGGATTGCGGGCGGCTTGCCCTTCGCGGTCAGCGGTTCGAGTCCTTGAATGACTTCGGTTCCGCCCAGTTCGCGCAAGCTTTCAAAAGCGGCTTGCTGCACTGCCGATGGCGCGGAGGTGTTTCCGGCAGCGTGCAAGATGCGCGGCGCCACGCGCGACAACCGCCAGGCGCCGGCCAGTCGAATCGTTTGCGCGCGCACAGTCGCGTTTGAATGATCCAGCAAGTTTTCGGCGGATGTCAGATCGCCAGAGGGGTTGGCTTTGCGCGTGCGAGCGGCCTGGCCCAGCGCCGCGAGCGCCGTTGCGGCCGCCGAGTCGTCCAGTCGTTTTCCCAAGATGCAATCGAACAAGAGCCGAAGTTCTTTCGGTGACCCGGCCTGGCCGATCAAATCGATCCACGGCCCGCTGCCGTCGCGCGGGATCGAACGCGTTTCCAGCAGCCGCTCCAGAACCGAGCCGGCCAGCGCGGGTTCAATCGAGCGCAAACCAAATTCTAATTGTCGTTCGCGGCCTTCGATTTTCCAGGCGCCAGATTGGACCGCGTCGATCCACGGTTTAGCCAGATCATTGATGCTCAGCCAAACGCCGTAGTCCAGGTGCGGGTCCATCGGTTTGTCCAATGCGCTCAAGACCAACTCCGCCGAACGCGCGGTCGGAATCTGGCTCAACGCCCGCACCGCTTCGAGGCGGACGCGAGGATGTTCATCAGCGACGGCCCGGGCGAGCAGACTGACCGGATCCTTCAACCGCTCGCGCCAGTAACCCACGACGCGGACCGCGGCGGCCCGAATGCGTCCGTCTTTCGCGGACAAAACCTTTTCCAGAAGCGCCGGCTCGGCCAAATCGATCGATTGATACATCCAGAGCGCTTCGAGCAAGGCTTTCTCGGAAGCCTGCGATTGCGTCCAACTCGCCAGATCGGGCGCGATGGATGAGCCACGTTCGGTAATGGCTCGGCGGGCCTGGCGTTGATTGAACGCGTTCGGCGAAACTAACTGCGCGAGCAGCTCGGCATTTCCGGCCTCCTTCAATTTCGGTTTGGAAACCAGCGGCCGGCCTTTCGCCGTGACGCGCCAGATGCGCCCGTGCTCATGATCTCGGCGCGGATCGCGGAAATCGACTTCGCCGTGTTGAATAATCGGGTTGGACCAGTCCGCAATGTAGAGCGCGCCGTCGGGACCGAGCTTCACATCGATGGGCCGGAAGGTGACGTCGGACGTGCGCAGCACGTCCGGCATTTCTTTCGTGACGTAGGCGGAGCCTTGCTCATTGATCGCGAAGCGGACGACGCGATGCGCGCGAAAATCGCACGTGATCAGATTGCCTTGCCAGTCAGACGGGAAGTGCTCGCTCCGGATAATTTCCAGGCCGCAAAACTTTGGGTAACTCCCAGGGCTCACTCCGCCCAGAATTCGGCGGGCGCCTTCGTACGTGACGTACATCGCGCCGGGCACACCCAGGTTGATGCCCGAACTGCCGGCGCCGTCCGTGACGAACGATTGACCAAACGCATCGAAGTCATGTCCCCAGGCATTGACCCAGCCTTTGCAGTGAATCCCCAGTTCCATGGTGGGCGGACGCAAACGCAGAATCCCTCCGCTGTTGAGGCGCACGACGCCGTGCGGCGTTTCGATGTGGCTGTGGATGTAAATCGATTGATTGAAGTAAAGTTGGCCGTCATGTCCCCAGCGCAGCGTGTGAATGATGTGATGCGTATCCTCGGTGCCAAAACCGGAAAGCACCACGCGCTTCTGGTCCGCTCGCCCATCGCCGTCGAGGTCTTTGAAGTGAAGCAACTCCGTGCTCTGGCCCACATACGCGCCGCTGTCGCCCGGCTCGACGCCGGTCGGGATGAGCAACCCTTCGGCGAAGACGGTCGATTTGTCCGCTTTGCCGTCGCCGTTCGTGTCCTCGATCACAAGGATCTTGTCGTTGGCCACCTGGCCCGGCTGGATCTGCGGATAGACGGACGAGCTCGCGATCCAGAGGCGGCCTTGCGGATCGAAATTCATCTGGATCGGTTTGGCCAATTGGGGATTCTCCGCAAAAAGCTGCACGTCGAAGCCTTCCGCAACCTGAAAATTCGGCCGGGGCTGCGGTTGAAATGCGTTCGGCTCAGAGGCGCGCGCGGGCGCGGGATTTTGAGCCGGCGCCGCCGTGGGACGCGCGGGCACTTCGGCCTTGGGCGTGGGCTCAGCCGCGGCTGGGACAGGTGGAGGCGTTGCCGCGGCGTCTTCCGGAGTCAGCAGTTCGTAAGTGTGTGTCACCGGCTTCACCAGCTCGGCAATCTTCGCTTCCTGTTCTTCGATCAAGGGATCGAACATCGGGATTTCACGAGCGTTCTGGCCCTGCTCGTACTTCCGGAAGCCAAATAAATAGGTCTGGTTTTGCGGCCGCCAGCGATGGAAGAAGAGTTCGTTCTTCTTGATCACGGTTTGACGAAGCTGCTCCGTGCGCGCTTGCGGAGGGCCGCCGCTGATGCGTTGCCCGCGCCCCCAGTCGCCGTGGTCAAAGCCAACCACCGCGTGGCCGTCAATCCTCAAAACATAAGTTCCAGCCTTGATCCCCATGAATTGAAGCAAGTTCGGCGGCGTCCGTCGTGGCGTCATGCTGTCATCGCCCGGGGCCATCAAGTGCTCCAGAAAATCCGTGGTCGCCTTGAATCGAACGGAGTTATCCGTCCGGACCACATCTTCGACCTTGATCAACTGGCTGCCGCGCCGGGGCTGGCCATCGCGAGTGAAGCCCAGCCGCCACGCGGTCGGGATCCAGCCCAGGCCCTGCTCGATGGTTTCAGCGAGCGTCCAGTAACCCACCGCGTTGAGATGGATGCCATTGTCCGTCAGCGGCACGGGCGGGTCGGTTTTCGTGCCGTCCGGCAACAGATCAAAGAGAGAGATGAAATGATGTCCGCCCGCTTCGGCGATTTCCTGGATGGCCTTGGTGTAGAGACCAAGCACAGCGTTATGGTTCACCGGGTCTGGCAGCGGCGGCGGCAAGGGTTCGTGCCGAATCGGACTTAAGAGAATGACCCGGACCCGCTTTTCCTGCGACTGCGCTTGAATCCCTTCGATGAGCTTGGCGAGGTCCGCCTTGAATTTGGGCAGCCCGGCTTCCCCCGCGAAGGAACTGGCCATTCCGTAGCCCACCATCGCGACGCTTGGCTTGACTGCTGCCACCTGCGCGAGCAGGTGTTTGAGCCATTCTTCCTCCGGCTTCGGCCAATCGAAACTCATCCGGGATGCGCCCAGCGGAGTGTCGGCGCTCCAACCGAGGTTGCGGAAGGTGATCTTTCGATCCGGATGCCGCGCCAGCAAGCGGGTTTCGACGTAGCCGTAAAGTTGTTCGCGCTCGATGAGGGTGTCGCCCAGCAACACGACGCGGTCGCCGTCGAGGAATTCAAAAGGATCAGGAGTCTGGGCGCGCGGCGCGGAGGCAGGACCGGGTTGATTTGGCGAAGCCGGCGCGGCGGCGGGATTCGCGCGTTGGTTTTGCGACGCGGGGGCAGTGGGAAGGGGTTGTCCCGAAGTTTGGTAGAACGAACCGCCTGCGATCCACGCGAGCGCGAGAGTGACGACACCGGCCATGAGACTGTGCGGACCGCTGCCTTCAGGCTGCTTCCGCGCACTCCCCGGAGTCCAGCGTTGAAGCGGCCTAAAGGCCACGGTCCGGGAGACGGGCTCATGGGAAGCGGCCTGGGTCTCGGAACCATGCACACGGCCCTTGAACAGGTAAGGACGCGTTCCACCGCGTCCCTGGAATGGCTCTTTCGATCGCTGAGTAAGGTCAGAGACGGAGTGGAATCCGTCCCTACCCGGTTCATGAGAATTCCTCTCGAACAAACGAATATCAGTCGGCGGACGGCGCATGATCATAACTCGGTCAAAACAGGTCTTGTGTGCCGCGTATTAAAGACTGAGGCAAAACCGCGGCGCAAGCGGAGAATCGGAAATGGTCGTAAAACGAGCCCAATGCAATCCGAGGACGAAAAGTTCACCGCCAGAAAAGCCATGTCACCCACGCTAAAAGCAGAACCACCGCGGTCACCCACCAGAGCGGATGAAGGCTGCGCGGACGGACTTCTCCAGGGCCGAATTCCCGTTTGACGTATTGTTCATAGTCGAACGAATCGTCAGGCAAACCAAGCGCGTCGGACTTCGCGTCTTCGGACCAACCGGTTTGTTCGCACGAACCGCATTCGGGGCACGCCTTCGCGTGGCGTGGGAGGTCCGCGCCGCAGTTGGGGCAGGACTCTGGCGTCATGGTTTTGTCCGGGGGCGGTAAGAGTTAGCTGGTTAAGAAGGCTAAATAGTTAACTCGCGCAATCGGCCGTTATGACCTATAACTTTTTCGACCTCTTACCGTTTCAACGTAGCGCTGCGAGGCGCTCTCAACGTCGTCTCGCGTGAATCAGGTCACCCAGGACTCCTTCACCGGAAGCGGCGGCGGCCTCATTGACCGACGCAAGGTCCAAACTCCATCGCGCCGCCAGCCGATGGACCTTCTCCAAGTTCCCGTGCAGGAGTTCCCCGGGCGAAAGCGTATCGTCATTCACGGTCTCGCCATAAGCGAAGCACTTGAGTCCCAGGCCGATTTCATCGGGAGTCAGTGCCCCCTGATTCCACACGGTCTCTCCGGCCCAGGCGTAAGCGCGCAACACTTTCCCGTTCTCGAGCCGCACCCAGGCGTGATGATTCAAGGCCGGGTGGACACTGAAGCAATGAACGTGGCCCAATGTCCGGCTCAACCGCCGCAAGAAATGAAAGCTTCGGTCCGGATCATCCGCCGGATCGGGCAAACCGTGGCCTACGATCAGGACCCAGCCTCGAATCGGCGGGGAAATGAGAAGGCTGTGCTCCGAGAGTTGCGCGATTCCATCGTCCCAAGAACACAGCCTGGTGTTGTGCAAGCCGAGAGCCGACTGCACCGCCTGGAGGCTGTGACTCCGAATTGCGCACCATCGGCACGGCGCGGGCAGGTGACCCCCGTGAGTCCGTCCGCGATCACGCAGTGAGGGATCAGGGTCTCCGCCATCCCGGGGACCGCCGCGAGTGCTGCGGACGTGTTTCAAGATGAGCCTGGCAAACAGCAACGCCACGACGACCACCATCGCCAGAGGCAACAGGAGGAGCGTGAACGGCAGTTGGCTTATGACTTCAGTGGCTGGCACGGCTAAAGGCAATTTACTTCGTTGGCAGGCTGCTTCAACGACGAAAACGCTTACTGAATGTATCCGCTCAGTTGAGGTGGGGCGAGGCTCCTGCCGAGCCTTTCCTCGATCGCATTGGCTCGCGGGAGCCTCGCCCCACCGTCGGTAACCGAGGGGTTACTATTGAAGGGCTCACGCCGACGGATACACCCACGGTGCGCGATACGGGGGCTTTAACAATTGGTTGGCCTCCGGATCTCCGACGATCATTTCCTTCGTGCCATCCCACTGGACGCTGCGGCCCAGCTTCAACGACAACATGCCGAGGAGACTCAGGTTAGTGGACCGGTGCGCCAATTCGACGTCGGCCACCGGCGGCCTCCCGGTTTCGATGCTTTGCAGAAAATCAGCCCAGAGCAGTTTAATGTTGTGTCCGTCCGGCTCCTGCAATTGCGAATCTTCGTGAACGGTTTTCTCCCGCGCGTTGACCGGATAAAAAGTCCATCCGTCCCGCCAGCCTATGTGGAACGTTCCTTTGGTCCCGTAGAAGTAGCAGCCGATAGCGCTTTTCTCGGCGTGGTTGTCCGCGAATTTGCGGTGTTCCCAAACGGCGGTGAACGACTCGAATTCATAGACGGCCACCTGCGCGTCCGGGGCGTCCGAGGTTTGTTCCCGTTCGTTCAAGACGGGCTGGCCGCGAATCGGTCGGCCACCCGTTGAAAAAACGCGCTTCGGATATTTCTCCTCGGTCCACCAAAGAATCTGATCGAGCCAATGCACGCCCCAGTCACCCAGCGTGCCGTTGGCGAAATCCAGAAAGTTGCGCCAGCCGCCGGGATGAATACGGGTGTTGAACGGGCGCAGCGGCGCCGGTCCGCAATATAAGTCCCAGTTCATGCCTTCGGGTGGTTCGCTGTTGGCGCTCGGAGTTTCCCGGCCGCCCCGGCTGTGCGCGAAGGCCCGGATCATGCCGATCTCGCCCACCGCGCCGCTTTTCAGGAACTTCATGCCCGACACATGGTGCGGTCCGATGCGCCGGTGCAATCCCACCTGGACCGCACGTCCGGCAGACCGCGCGGCGTTGACCATGGCGCGGCTTTCCAAAATCGTATGACCTGTCGGTTTTTCCACGTACACATGAGCGCCGGCTTTGACGGCCGCGATCGTCGTCAGCGCGTGCCAATGATCCGGCGTGGCGATGATCACGATTTCCGGTTTCTCTTGGTCGAGCAACTCGCGGAAGTTCTGGAATTTTTTCGGCTTGTCGCCCGAAAGGTTTGCGACCTGTTCGGCGCAGGTGTCCAGATTCTGTTGGTGCGCGTCGCACAACGCCACGACCTGGGAACGGCCCGCAGCCAGGGCTTCGCGAAGAATATTCATCCCCCACCAACCGGAACCGATGAGCGCGGTGCGGTACTTGCGTGGCGTCTGTGCCAAAAGACTGGGGAAGGAGATCGACGCCAGCGCCGTAGCGCCGCTTGATTTCAGGAAACGACGACGTGTTAAGTTCATAGCGTCAGGAGCATTTCGAGATGGTGTGGAGAGGTCGGTGCGCGAAGTTGAAGTCCATCGTCTTTCCCCTCACCCCGGCCCTCTCCCCCGGGGAGAGGGAGAACCGGTCGCCGCGTCCTGAAAGGCCGAGCGTGCCGCGTTGTCCGTGCGCGGGCTGCTTTCTTCCCTCTCCCCAAGGGAGAGGGCCAGGGTGAGGGGAAAAACGGCTTTAGCATCACCTGGAGGAGTTGGGATCACGGAGAGCGATCTCAAATGGTTTTTCTCGAGCGCAAATCGACGCAGACCAGATCGCCTGCAGCGCTGCGGCAATAGATGCGCCCGTTCGCCAGCACGGGCACGGTCCAGCACGTGCCGCCCAGCACCTGCGCGCGGGCCGTGGGTTTGAAACCTTCCGGCGATGCCGGCGCGGTAATCAGTTCGCCCCGCTCGCTCAACACGATCAGCTTGCGGTCTGCGGCCATGAGCGCTCCGGAGCCGATGCTCTCCGCGGCCCATTTCACCTGGCCCGTTTTGAACTCCAAACATTTCAAAGCCGCCGGAGAAGTGGTATCGCCGTCGATACCGTACACGAATCCGTTCAAAAGCACACTGGAGTTGAATTGATTGCGCAGCTCTCGGCTTTGCCAGACGACCGCAGGCTCGCCTTCCCCCATCTTCAAAAGCGCGGCCCCCTTTCCGTAGCCGGATGAGATCAGGCAAAACTCGCCGGAGACAATCGCGTCCGCGGCATTGACGCCGAAGCTGGTGAGCCACGGGAATTGCCAGAGCTCCTTGCCGGTCCGGATATTGACGGCGAAGTAGGCTTTGCTGTTGGCCAGGATGGCGAACCACTCGCCGGCGCGCTGGAAGGGCGCTGCCGTCGAATAGCCCGCGTCTCGGTTTGCTGACTTCCACACGATCCGGCCCGTCTGTTTCTCGACGGCCAGACCTGCTTCGCCGATGTTCAAGAGCAACAATTCTTCGTGCACGAACGGCGAACTGGCAAATCCCCAAGAGGGAATCCGGATGCCTGTTTCCTTCTGCACGTTCTTCGACCAGCGAATCTTCCCGCTGCTCGCGTCGAAGCAAAACAGATCGCCCCACCGGCTCAAGGTATAGACAAACTCGCCTTCCACCGTCGGGGTCGCTGTCGGACCGCCGTCGAAGAACTTGTCGCCGAGATCGGACGCGTAGGAATGTTTCCAAAGTTCTTTTCCGGTCGCCGCGTCGAGGCAATGGACGGTGTCGTTTTCTTCATCATTGCCTACGGTGAAAAGCCTTCCGCCGCTGACGGCGACCGAGGCGTAGCCGATGCCGACCGACGCTTTCCAGGCCACGGGCGGACCTTCCTTGGGCCATTGGGTCAACCACTCCTTTTCCTGCGAAATGCCGGTGAGGTTCGGTCCGCGCCAGCGAGGCCAGTCATCACCGCGAACAGGGAGAATGGCCCAAAGGCTGGCGATGAAGCCAAACGTCAATCGGCAGTAGATCAGCCTGGTTCGCATGGTCAGTTGTCAGTTGTCCGTGGAGAGTGGTCAGAAAGACCCGCAGACTGGTTGAGAAAGTAGCGTTCCAGCCCGTTGGCTGCTGGCAACTGACATCTGACCTACTCCGCCACCGCCAGGTCCATGTGCCGGGCGTAATAGAGGATGCGCCCGCAGTTCGGGCACGTGACCAGATCTTGCTGGCCCTGGCAGGAAATGACGATGTGCGTCGGCAATTTCATGTGGCAGCCGCCGCAGACGCTGTGCTCGATGCCCACGACGGTTCGCTCGCCCCGTTGTTTGCGGAGCCGCTGGTAACGCGCGAGCACGCCGGATTCGACGCCGCCCAGCAGTTCGTCGTAATTCGCCTCCAGTTCCGCGAGCTGTTTCTTCAAGTTTCCTTCTCGCGCAGACAGCTCGACTAGTTTTCCCTCCACGAGCTTCTTCATCTCCTGGGCGGCCTGAGTGGCAGCGGCGACCTGTTTTTGAAGCTGTTCGGCTTGCTCCATCAATTCCAACTCCTGGTTTTCCAGCTCGAAGATCGCGGCTTTGCAGGTGTCGATCTCGTGCGCGAGCGCGCGGTATTCGTCGTTCTTCTTGGTTTGAAATTGCTGCAGGGAATACTTCTCAATCTGTTGTTTCTTGCCTTCGACCTCCAGTTCGAGCCGTTTGCGCTCCGATTCGATTTGCTTCACCTTCAACTTCACCGCTTCCAATGCGGTGTGCGCGGCGTCCGCCCGCGTTTGCAGCGACTGGCGCTCCGGGCCCAGGCCGTTCAGCTCGCTGCGGACGCGGAGAAGCTGGCGATCGCGGTCCTGGAGAACGAGCAGTTTTTCAATGGCTTCAAGCATCGTTGTGACTTTCTTGGAAAACGTTATCGAGCCGTTCCGGGCAAGTCAACCGTCGGACAGAAGACGGAGGTAATGCCTTGGTAATGCCTCAATCGCGCCTAACCTTTTCTGGTGTTCCTGCGAAAAGGGAATAGTGTTGCCCAATATGAAAAGAAACCGCCCTTCCGGAGCAAGAGCACGCGCGTCCCGATCAGCGATTCTCAGTTTGACCTCGGTAGGGCGAGCCTGTCCCCAGCGAGCCGCCTCGAACGTGTTTCCAAGACGTCGGACACGGCTCGCCGGGACGGTCTCGCCCTACCGCGGAAGCAAGTCCAAAATGAAAACCGCTGCGTCCGGGGCTTGTGCCGCCATTGTTCTGGCGACGCTGATTGACCCGCCCTCCGCAAACGCCGCGGACGCCGCGTCGCCGCTGGAAATCGCCCAGCAATTGAACGAAGCGTTCGTGCAAGTGGCCGAAACGGTTTCGCCCGCCGTCGTCGTCATCGAAATCGCTCAACGGCCCAATACGGCGCGCTTCCATCGCGACCATCCGCTCTGGGAATTGCTCCCGCCAGAATCTCGCCGGCAGCTCGAAGAGGATCTGGAGAAAGAGCCGAAAGAGCCGCCACCGCGCCGCGATCCGAGATTCGACGGGAGCGGCTCTGGCCTCGTGATCCGGGAAGACGGTTACATTCTGACGAACACTCACGTGGTCGAAGAAGCGGAGAAGATCAAAGTCCGGTTCAAGGATGGCCGCGATTTCGAGACCACTAAGGTCTGGACCGATCCGCAATCCGACATCGCGGTGGTCAAGATCGACGCGAAAGGTTTGGCGACGGCAAAGTTAGGGGACTCCGCCCGGACGCGCGTCGGCGAATTTGCCATCGCGATCGGCGCGCCGTTCGTGCTGGATTACAGCGTGACGTTCGGTCACGTCAGCGCCAAAGGCCGGCAGCAGATCATTCCCAGCTTTGGCCGGGATTCGCTGGGCGCCAAAATGGACCAGGACTTCATCCAGACCGACGCGAGCATCAATCCGGGCAACAGCGGCGGCCCGTTGGTGAACATTCGCGGCGAAGTCATTGGCATCAACACGCTCGTGCGCGGGTTGGGCACCGGCATCGGATTCGCCGTGCCGATCAATCGCGCCAAAGATGTCGCGGAGCAACTCATTGCCCATGGCAAAGTGGCCCGGGCCTGGCTGGGGATTGCCACGGGCCCTTTGCGCGAATCCCGGCTCCGAACTCAAGTGGAAGATTTGAAGAATGGGTTGGTGGTGGATGTGATCCAGACCAACGGTCCCGCTTTCAAATCCGACCTGAAGCGGTTCGACATCATTCAGGCCGTGGAAGGCCAGCCCGTGGCGAACGTGCAGGAGTTGCGCGACGCCATCCGCGCCAAAAAGATCGGGAGCACGATCGTGCTCGACGTCGTGCGCCTCGACGATCACGGGGGCAGGAAAGACCTTCAGATCCAGGTCAAGACCGAAGCCTGGCCGGATGAGGAAATTTCACAACTCGCCGATTCGAGGCGTTCGCCCCCAGACAGCCCGGCCGCGCTGGGGCTAACCGTGCAGACGGTCACGGAAGAATTGGCTAAAGAATTCGAGGTTAAGAAGGCTGAAGGCGTGATGGTGACCGCGGTGCGGCCCAACAGTCCCGCGGCGTTGGTGGGATTCAAGCCCGGCGATATCATTACGAAAGTGGGCGAGAAGAGCGTCAAGACGCGGCAGCAATTTCGCGAAGCCGTCGCCGCGGCCGGCTCGAAGGAAGTGACGATCCATTTCCTCAGCGAGGGCACGGAGGAATCGCGGACGATCAAAGGGAAGAGCGAGTGAGTCGTTACAGCGTTACAGGGTTAAATGGGTTAAATGAATTAAGATGGGTGGGTTTCATGACCGGAAGGCAAGAGCGTAGAGATAGGGCAAGTCGCAGGCGCGGGTTTACACTGATCGAGTTGCTGGTGGTGATTGCTGTCATTGGGATTCTGGCGAGTCTGCTCCTGCCCGCGCTGGGGGGAGCCAAATCGGCTGCCTTTTCGGCGCGTTGCCAGAGCAACCTCAGGCAATTGGGACTGGCGCTCAACCTGTACGTAGATGATTTTGAGAGGTACCCTCCCTCCGCTGGCGGATTGCCTCGTGGGACATTGGCCAGATAATCTCTCTCCTGCGGTAACAGAACCGATCGAACTCTACCGTTGTCCGGGCAAGCGGGCCAGAGTCGGCGCTCCAAACTACGGATATAATCGCGACGGTCTAACAACGACGGACGCGATCCCGATGTCCGGAGACCATGGCTTCTTCACACGCGCTCTTGGCTTGTCGCCCGGCCCCGAAGGCTTGCCGGCTTTCCGGGTGAAGAATCCCAACGATATGCTCGCTTTTGGAGACGCTTTCACGGAACGCTCCGGTGAAATCTGCAATGACTTTGGCCGCGACGAGGTCATGGGGATCAACTACAAACAGACCAGCCTTCGAGATTCGAGTGGCGAGCGGATAGACTATCCGACAACCGCCTGGGCGCGTCAGAGACACCGCTCGCGGTGCAACGTTGTTTTTGCCGATGGCCACGGAGAAACCTGGAAGAACGAAAAACTGTTTCTCGACCGCAGCGACGAGATTCTGCGCAAATGGAACAACGACCACGAGCCTCACCGGGAACTCTTGCTCAAACGCCCATGAAACCCGACCACCGGGCCGCGCTCCAACTGGGAACCCACAATCCTCGATCTAACGATGCAACGGTTTTAACGATTTAACCCATTTAACTCATTTAACCCAATCCCCAGTTGCAGTTTCCGCGGCTCCCCTTACCTTAGTGCCCCATGCGATTTATTGGAAACGTCATTGAGAAGCTGCAACGGCATCCCAAGCGGATTGTTTTTCCGGAAGGGACCGAGCCGCGCGTTTTGCAGGCGGCGCGCCAGTTCCATTCCTTGCGCCTCGGTGTCCCGATCCTGCTGGGCGACCGGTCCAAAGTCAAAGAAGTGGCCGAGTTGCTCAACGTCTCGACCGAAGGCGTGCGCATCATCAATCCAGGCGAAAGCGAAGAATTGGAGAACTTCGCCCGGCGGTTTGAGCTGTTGCGCCGCCACAAAGGCGTCCGCGAGAAAGAAGCGCGGGAGGCAATGCTTCGGCCCAATTACTTCGGCGCCATGATGGTCGCCATGAATCAGGCCGACGGGCTGGTCTCGGGCACCAACGAGATTTCCGGGAGCGTTTTGCGCCCGTTGTTCCAGATCATTCGCGTCGCGCCGCAGACCACGACGGCCTCCAGTTGCATGATCATGGAAGTGGAAGACACGCGTTTTGGCGAGAACGGCGTGATGTTCATGGCCGACTGCGGCGTCATCCCGGAACCGACCGTCGATCAATTGGCTGACATCGCGATCTCGACCGCGGAACTGGCCCGGCAGATGTTGGGCGTGCCGCCGCGCGTGGCCATGCTCTCCTACTCCACCAAAGGCAGCGCAACGCACCCGACCATCGGCAAGGTGCAAGCCGCCACCGCGCTCGCTGAACAGAAGGCCCGCCAAAGAAATCTCGAGGCGGAATTCGACGGCGAATTGCAGTTGGACGCCGCGCTCGTTTCGGAAATCGCCGCGCGAAAACTTCCCGAAAGCAAAGTGGCCGGGCGCGCCAACGTGCTGATCTTTCCAGACCTGAATTCCGGCAACATCGGAAGCAAACTGGTGCAGCACATCTCCCGGGCGCACGCCTACGGCCAGATTCTGCTGGGGATGGATCGTCCGGCGGCCGATGTGTCGCGCGGATCCAACGCGCACGACATCCTGGGTGTCGCCGCCATCGTCGGCGTGCAGAGCATTGCTTACAAATTGCTTTATCCTGAGACGGCGCGGCGGCTGCCGGGGGAATAAGGACTCATTGATTTCAGTGAGAGGATCCTCCGAAACCTATTCGCACTTTGAACGCGTGAACCTACCCCTGCCCCTCCCAGGAGGGGACCTTTCTTTTCAGGGCTGGTTTCAAGTTCGCCTCCTGGGAGAGGTGAAGGGGTGGGTTCGGCGGAAACCTCCACAGCCTTCGAGCCATGCGCACGGCCCTTGAACCCATCCCCGGTAGGGCGGTGCTGCTGCGCCGCCGCATCGACAGAAGACCGGCTGCGCGGCAACGCAGCCCTACCCGGTCGATAGGAAGGATCTGAACAGCGGTTGCTTCGATTGCCCTCATGAACACAGTCACACCCCGCGTTTTTATCGCCGCCACGAGGCAGAACGACGGCAAGACCACGACTTCGCTCGGCTTGCTCGCCGCGCTGCGCAACCTTTATCCCCGCATTGGATACATCAAGCCCGTTGGCCAACGATTCGTGGAGGTCGATGAACAGAAGATCGACGAAGACACGATCCTGATGGACCGGGTGTACCAATTGAATTGCCCGCTGGTGGACATGAGCCCCATCGCGGTCGAACCCGACTTCACGCGCAAGTATCTTCAATCCTCGAATTACGACGCGCTCGTGAAACGCATCCAGAAAGCGTTCGACCGCGTGGCCTGGGAGAAGGATTTCGTGCTCTGCGAAGGTTCGGGGCATGCCGGCGTGGGCTCGGTTTTCGACCTGTCGAACGCGCGGGTCGCCAAGATTCTGCACTCCAAAGTCATCATCGTCACTCAAGGCGGAATTGGCAGGCCCATTGATGAGGTGTCGCTCAACCAGGCGCTCTTCGAGAAGGAAGGCGTCGAGATCATCGGCGTGATCCTGAACAAAGTGACGCCGGAGAAGATCGATTACATCGCCGATTTTGCGCGGCGCGGGCTCAAGCGCAGGAGTCTGGAATTGCTCGGCGTGATCCCGCACCAGGCCATGCTGACGCGGCCCACCATGGAGTTTGTCCAGGAGGAACTCCGGGCGGAGCTGTTGAACAGTCCAGACCAGCTTTACAACCGTGTCGAGGACGTGATTGTCGGAGCGATGGAGGTTCAGAATGCTTCAAGCCTTTTCCTCCCCGGCGTGCTCGTGATTGCTTCCGGCGACCGCGAGGACATCATCCTGGCCGCGGCCTCCACTTTGTTGAGCGGCAATGACGGATTGGCCGGCGTTATCCTGACCGGCAGCCTTCGCCCCAGTTCGAGCGCGCGGCGCATCATCGAAAAGATGCCGTTCCCGGTTCTCGTGGTTTCGGACGACAGCTATGATGTCGCGTCCAAGGTGCACGATTTGATTGTGAAGACGCGCCCGAACGAAACGGAAAAGATCTCGCTGATCCGCGACCTCATCGCGAAGCACGTGGACGTCAACCGCATTGTGGAAGCTCTGTGATGGCCGTCAGAGCCATTGGCAAAGCAGCGCGGGATTGAATGTTTGCAGCTCTCCGCGGCCTTGTGAGCAGCGCTAGGATCGCCGTTCCTTCGCGTCCAGGCCCCGCTGCGGTTGAATTTAATTCAGTGCGTCCAGGCCCTGGCGGACCGCACGCGCCAGTTCCAAAGGATGATACGGTTTCTGGAGGAATTTGGCGCCTGCTTGCAGAGTCATGCCGTGGCCGAAGATTTCGGCGCTGTAACTGCTGGAGTAAATCACCGGGAGATCCGGCCGTTCGGCACGCAGTTTTTCAGCCAGGGCGCGTCCCGTCATCCCCTCGGGCATGATCATGTCCGTAAGCAGGAGGCGAATACTGGCTTTGCTCCGCCGCCAAATCTGCAGTGCGCTCGGTCCATCCCGGGCCTCCAGCACCGTGTAGCCGAATCGTTCCAAGACCAGGCGCGCGAGATTGCGCAAATCAGATTCGTCCTCCTGCCCTCGCTCGTCTCGCAAAGGCGCGGCGCGCGTTTCCAGCCAGCGGCGAGTGCCCTTCGCGCCTATCACTTCGAATTCCAAGGTTCCCGATTCCCCGCGCATCACGTGTTCATGCAAGCATCGGAAATCCGCGCGATGTTCCGGGGCGACCCACTCGACCAAGGAACAGCTTCTGGCCTGCTCCAGCGAATCCACTTCGAGCATGGCCAGGCCGGCGGTATTCATTTGGGCCAACACTCCGTCCGCGGTGACGATCTTGACGCATTCCGGCTCGGTCTCGATGACGGCGCGAAAGCGGGCTTCACTCGCACGCAAGGCCTCGGTCGTCCGAATGCGTTCGATCGTGCCGCCGCAGTGATCGGCCAGAGCCTGCAAGCTCTTCAAGTCAGACTCGGTAAAGGCATGCAGCGTGTAGCTCTGGATGGAGAGGACCCCCAGCGACTTGCCCTGCCAGCGAATGGGGGCGCACAGGATGGAGGCGGACAACCGGGAGGTGTCTCCAAACATCATCGCATCGGAGTCTTGAACGAGCGGCGGGGTGCGCAAGATCAACTCCGCCCCCTCTCTCATGATGCGCCGCATGCGAGGCGTCGGTTCCAGCAGAACTTGATCCGACGGCACCTCCTCGCGGGCGCCGTCGATGGTGTCCAGATACATCACGGCCCAGACCCGATCTTCGGCGGGCGAATAAAGATCCAGGGTGCCCGCGTCCCAATCCCAAAGTTGATCGGCTGCGGCAAAGATAATTCGGGCCGCCTCGCTGGGCGTCAAAGCCGCGCTGAGTTTAGAGCCCAAGTTCAGCATCGCTTCCCGGATGGCCTCGGAGTTCTGCCGCTCCGTCACGTCGCGCGCCAAGTCCAGAAACAAGCGTTGCCCCTCGACCTCAAGACAACCCCAGCGCACTTCGACGGGGAAGGTCGTCCCATCTTTGCGCCTGTGGTGTCCGCTGATCGTACCGAACTGCCCAGGTTGAACCTGGCCCCAAGCCTCCTTCGCTCGATCCAAGCTGTAATCCTGCGTCACATCGAAAACCCCCAGGTGCAGCAACTCATCCCGGCCATAACCGAGACTTTCGCAAGCGCGGCGGTTGACATCCAGAATCCGGCCGTCGGTGTCGTGCAAGAAGAAGGCGTCGGCCGCTTGTTCCACCAGCGTTCGGAATCGCTGCTCGCTTTCCCGCAAGGCCGCTTCCGCGCGTTGGTGTTTGGTGATGTCCACCATCAGGCCGCGGAGTTTGGAAGGCCGGCCGTCTTCTACCAGCACGGTGACGAGGTCGTGAACCCAAACCACGCGCCCGTCCACCGCGAGCATGCGGTATTTGAAGTCGTGATTCTCCTTCGCGGTGGTACGGGTCAAACAATAACTCACGGCTTGGTCCCGGTCATCCGGGTGAACGTGATCCGCCCAAAAGTTCGGCTCTTCGAGCCAACATCGAACCGGGTATCCCAGCATGCGTTCGGCTTGCCGGCTCACGAACGTGAAACGCAGGGCTGGCAATTCCACTTCCCAGACGACGCCGTCCAGGGACTCGACCAGCGCCTCGTAGCGCGCCGCGGATTCGCGGGCTTTCGCTTCGATTCGTCTGCGCTCGGTGAGATCGCGAATCGCGCTGATCACCCAAGTGCCCTCCTCAAACTCAAACGGGTTCAAGCTGACTTCGACCGGGAATTCGCTCCCGTCCTTGCGCCGGCCGTAAAGATCCAGGTCAACGCCCATAGGCCGCACCCGGGGAGCCTGGGCGAAAACCATGCGATGGGCGCGGTGCTGCTCGCGAAAGCGGTGGGGCAAAAGCAACTCGATGGCTTGTCCCAGCAATTCCTCCCGCGCGTAGCCAAACAGGCGCTCTGTCTGCGAGTTCACCAACGCGATCGTGCCGTCCTGCTTGACCACAATGATCGCGTCGGGCGCCGCTTCCAGGAATTGCCGGATTATCCGTTCGGCGTCCCGCGGATCGGCGGAGGACAACTCGGTCTTCACGCTGCGGCGCATCGTGGCGGGCGCGAAAAGAGCTGTCAATGCCACCGCGTTGCGTTCGTTAGGTTCGCTCAGGCAAATCGAGGTGTGCATCCTGACGAGCTGATCGCTCTCGACGAATGGCTTGGCCGGAGCCTCGCCCCACCGTCTCGCCGCGGCCAGTAATTCTCAGTTTGGCGACAGACGGGAGCGCACAGCCCGCATGTAGTTCCGGCTTTAGCCGGTTTTGTGCGCCGGCCGGCTAAAGCCGGGACTCCGTGCAGGCTAAAATGAGAACTGCTGAGCCGCGGCACCGCGCCGTTGACTTCCCCACCTGTATTAAAGAGGCTCTCGGCCGCTGCCTCTAAGGCACCCATCGCTTTGCGAAGAATGAATGTGAGTATGCCGAATCGTTTGCCAGTTAATCCCGCCTTGAAAAACCTGCCGGTCTATCAGCCGGGACGCCCGATTGAAGAAGTTGCCCGCGAACTGGGGTTGCCCGCCGGCGACATCATCAAGATGGCTTCGAACGAAAACCCCCTCGGGCCTTCTCCAGCCGCACTGGAAGCGATGCGACAGGCGTTGAACCAGCTCCACCTTTATCCCGACGGCAACGCCTTCTATCTCAAGCAGAAGCTCGCCGAGAAGCTGCGCCTCCAGCCGCGCCACCTCATTCTCGGCAACGGCTCCAACGAAATCATCGAGTTCGTCGGCCATGCCCTCATGGCGCCGGGCGCGGAGGTCATCGTCTCGCAATACTGTTTTGCCATTTACCCCATTATCGCCCGGATGTTTGGCGCGAACCTGGTGACGGTGCCGGCGAAGAACTACGGACACGATCTGCCCGCGATGCACGCGGCAATCAACGCTCAAACGCGAGTCGTCTTCGTGGCGAATCCGAACAACCCCACCGGCACGCTGGCGCCGCGCGAAGAGGTGATGCGTCTGGTAAACGGAGTTCCGGACCATTGCCTGCTGGTGCTGGACGAAGCTTACATCGAATTCCTCGATGAACCGCTGGATCTGCTGCCCCTGATGCGGGACGGAGCGAAGCCAAATCTGTTGCTGATGCGGACGTTTTCCAAAGTCTATGGGCTGGCCGGCTTGCGCCTGGGCTACGGCCTTGGGCATCCAGACCTGATCGCGGCGCTTGAGAAAGTCCGCCAACCGTTCAACATCAATTCGCTGGTCCAGGCCGGCGCTTTGGCCGCTCTGGACGACACCGGGCATCTGGCCAACACTCGCGCGAACAACGCGGCTGGCCTTCGCTTCTTCGAGAAGGCATTCCAGGATCTGAAGCTCCCGTTTGTTCCTTCGGCGGCCAATTTCATTCTGGTGCGCGTCGGGGACGGTCCGCGAATTTTCGGGGAGCTGCAGAAGCGCGGAATCATCACCCGGCCGATGGCCGGATACGGTTTGCCAGAATGGATTCGCATCTCAATCGGCACGCCCGCGGAAAACGATCGATGCTTGAGAGCTTTGAAGGAAATACTGGCTCCTGCCTGATCCGCCGGCTTGAAATTCACGCGCTCGGCGGCGGGCCGAAGTGTGCGGCGTGCGTCGCGTATCCCGCGGCGTCGTTCAGCATCGCGTCGAGGGTGGCGATGAGCGGGGCCGCCACCGCCAAGCCGGAGAAGACTGCGCGGTCGCCGATATTGCTTTCCAGGACGAACGTGGGCCGCTGCGTCACTTTGAGCGCGTAAAACTCCTGCGTCGAGGCGCGCGACCGGGCTTCGATCTCGGGCGAGCGAGCGCGTTGCAGCAAGGCCTTCGCATCCAGGCCGGCCGCGTTCGCCGCAATGGAAGCGGATTCCTCCCAGCGCCCGACCTTGCGGCCTTCGCGCAAACCGGCGTGCGCAATGGCCAGGCGGACGCGGTCATCGGTGACCCCAAAGTCCTTGGCCGCTTCGGCGACGAGATTGGGCGCGAGGTACTCTTTGAATTCGGGTTCGTACCAGCCGGAGTTCAGCATGAACGGCGATCGCACGAGGGTCCCGCTGCGGCGATAGAACCACTCGCATTGATTCTTCGACGTGGGCAATCCGGAAGGGTCCATGAGGGCAATTTGCCAGTCGAACTCCGCCTTGCCAGCGTAGCGCTGTTTGAGTTCCGCCCACGCCGGCTCCGCCCAATAGCACCAGGAGGAGATGACTTCCAAATAATAGGTCACTTTCATCGCCGGGGGAACATAAGAGCCGCTCTCCATTCAAGCACGAGAAATATGCCGCGACGGAAAAGCATTCGTGACAGCGTTACAAAGTTAAATCCGTAAATGGGTTAGATGGGTTAAATGGGGCAAGCGATCGCGGAGTTTTTGTCCGCCAATTCTTCCCCTGAACCGATCCTCCGGACCGTGGCCTTTAGGCCGCATCAGCGCTCGACTCCGGAGAGTGCACGGAAGCAGCCTGAAGGCTGCGGTCCGCACGGCTTTCGGTTCAAGGGCCTGGGCATGGCCCTGAGGCTAAGAAAGCTTCCCATGAACCGTCTCCTCGGACCGTGGCCTTTAGGCCGCTTCAACGCTCGACTCCGGAG
>VHCZ01000054.1 GCA_016871535.1 Verrucomicrobiota bacterium | reverse complement strand
TTTGCCTGGGGCTGCGTTGCTCCTCGGTCACAGCCCCACTGGCGGGGGATGCTCGCTCGTCGCGCCTTGCCCCAGGCCAAATTGGGCGCAACGAACGTGAGCGTATTTACGAAACGGACCACTTAGGTACGTGTCAGCGTGGTAGGGACGGATTCCACTCCGTCCCAAATCAAGCCTTGAAGCAGACCGCCGCCCAGGAAGAGACGATGGGTCAACGGAGGCCCTGGTTTTCCGTGGTCCGTTTTTCCCTTCAATCGACGCCTCAAGGATTTAGTCAGGGACGGAGTGGAATCCGTCCCTACCACGCTAACAGACACCTCCTGGAGGGGGAGAAGGGACCAGGGAGAGGGGGGACGTGCAATGGCGAAGTGTTTCGGAGAATTCTACCTAAAGATCGTGCGTAAAGCATCGACTGTTTGCTGCAATTGAAATGCAGTAATCGTCAAGGGTGGCGTGAAGCTGATAACGTTAGCATGTTCTCCTTCCGGCAACGCCACGAATCCTCTGTGCAACATCTCTTTGATCGCCTGGAGGGTCTTGGCCGTTGCGGGACGGCCTTTCGGAAGTCTCAGCTCCAGCCCGGCCATCAGCCCCACACCGCGCGCCAAAATCCGCAAAGGAGGCGTGGATTTCACGCCTGCAAGCGCCTCAAGGAGAACTCTTCCCATCGCCTGGCTCTGCTTCACCAATCCTCTTCGGCGAATCTCATTGATCTGCGCCAGCGCCATGGCGCAGCCCACTGGGTGCCCCAGGAAAGTGCTCGTGTGGATCGCTTCCCCCGTCGAAGCTGGCCAGGCCGCATCCATCAAATCTGCGCGTCCGACACAAGCAGAAAGCGGGAACCCGCCCCCTAACGCCTTGCCCAGGCAGATAACGTCGGGAACGGTCCCGCTGTGTTCGCACGCAAACCAGCGTCCCGTGCGGCCAAAGCCCGTGTAGATTTCGTCCAGGATTAACAAGGCGTTGATGTCATTGCAAAGCTGGCGAAGTAGCGGCAAAAACCCGATCGGAGGCACGTTGATCCCGCCGCGGCCTTGTATCGGTTCGACAAGGATGGCGCCGATTCTTCGGCTCCTAAGGAGGCTGCGAATCGAACTCTCCACAGCTTCTAATTGGCCCGCGCGAGCCGGGAATTCGACAAAGCGGCCAAACCGGCCAAGCTGAGAGTGAAACGGAACGCGAAAATGCTCTCGGTGCGTCGTATTTAGCGAGCCGTAACCGGTCCCGTGATACGCGCCGCGGAACGCAATAACACCCGGTTTCCCCGTGGCGAGCAAAGCCGTCTTCAGCGCGGCTTCGACCGCTTCAAATCCCGAATTGCAGAAGATTGCTTTGCCCTGAAGACGCGTGCGCTCGGAAGCTTCGCCGACCGACAAGCCGCGCATACGGCCCTTGAACGGGTAAGGACGCGTTCCACCGCGTCCATGAAATTGTCTTTTCGATCGCTGAACAAAGTCAGGGACGGAGTGGAATCCGTCCCTACCCGGTTCATGGGAAGGGGCGGAGGATTGCCGCCATCGCTCGAAGGTCAGGCGGCTCAATTCTCGCGCGAGCTGCGCTTTGAGTGCGTGAGGATGGACGTCCCCCATGGCGTGCAGGAGTTCGCCCATTTGCCGCCGCCCCGCCTGAACGACTCGGGGGTTTGCATGTCCTGTGGCGGCGACGCCAAAACCCGCTGTCAGGTCGAGATACTTCTGGCCCGCACTGTCCCAAACGAAGACACCTCTGGCGCGCTTCCAGACAATCGGCCACGAACCATCCGGGTCGATGTATGTGATATTCCGGCATTCGTACTCACGGAGCAGCGCGAGTGTCTTCTGTCGATTCCAACTGAACATGCGCTTCACGAGGAAGGAGTGTCGGAGTGTCGGAGTGTCGGAGTGTCGGAGTATCGGAGCCCGAAAAGCACCGCCGACACACCGGTGCTCCGATACGCCGAGACGAAGTCGATTGATCCGTGGTTGTCCATGTGATTAGTCACGATCAGACTCCCCTCGAATCAACCGCCCAGATCACTTTATGCATTTGCAGTTGGAAACGCACGGGCAACGCGTCCGCGATGATCCGTTCCGCGAGTTCCTTTCTCGAGATCGCTGTCTGGCCTAGCGGGGCGTGTTTGAGCGAACTGTGTCGCTGTTCGACTGTGAGCGGCGAGACCCACGAGAAAAGCACGGGGCAAATTGAAGCAAGTCGATGCTGTGCGAGTTGCTCCTTGGCCCACTGATAGTCTTGCGCAGTCCCGAGCACGAATTTGATCTCATCCTTCGCTTTGAGATGTTTCAAGTTCTCCCAGCGATTCCGCGACACCTCGCCGCTGCTCGGGCATTTCAAGTCCATGATGCAATGCACCCGAGGATCGACTGGGGAAATGTCGTGCGCACCGCTGGTTTCAAGGAGGACCGTGAAGCCCTCGTCACAGAGCGACTTCATCAGCGACAAGGACGCCTTTTGCAGGAGCGGTTCGCCGCCGGTCAACTCGACCAGGGGGAGCGCACGCGCCCCGCGTGCAGCTTGCGGCGCCTCGACGCAAGCCTTCACTTCCATCGTGTGGCACATGCGGGTCTTGAAAGGCGCCGCCAGCCTTCGCGTTTCGGCCAGCACGTCTGCCGATGACATTTTCTTTCCTTCCGTGAACGCGTAAGCCGTGTCGCAGTACGAACACCGCAAATCACACGCCGTCAGCCGGACGAAGATGCACGGCAGCCCGGCAAATGTGCTTTCGCCCTGGAGGCTCAAGTAGATTTCGTTGATGACCAGCGTTTCGGTCATTGATTTCGATTCGGCTCGGATGGGATTTAACCACCACTGCTTTGAACTTTGAACTTTGAACTTTGAACTTTGAACTTTGAACTTTGAACTTTGAACTTTGAACTTTGAACTTAAGCGGTATCTTGCGCCGCGTGTCTGATTTGAGGAATGCACCGATCTCGGCGACGACGCGCTACTGCGCGGTGCTGGGGCACCCCATTCAGCATTCCGCTTCACCCGCGATGCAGAACGCCGGCCTTGCGACGCTCGGACTGAACTGGCGTTACCTGGCCTTTGATGTTCATCCAACCGAACTGCGCCAGGTCATCGCAGGCGCGAAAGCAATGAAGTTCGTCGGCTTGAATCTTACCCTCCCGCACAAGCTCCTGGCGCTCGAAATGGTGGATGAACTCGATGAATCAGCGCGGGCGTGGGGCGCTGTAAACACGATCCGCTTCGAGGGGCGTCGCGAGAACGGCGATTGGGCCTGGCTCGGCCAAATGTCACCAGGCGAAGTTACCGCGGTGCGCGCCCGCGGCTTCAATACGGATGCGGACGCGCTGGTGCGGGCGCTGGCGGAAGACCTCGACTGCAACCTGCGCGGCGCGGCGGTGTTGGTTTTGGGAGCGGGTGGCGCGGGCCGTGTCGCCGCGCTGAAATTGGCCGCAGAAGGCGTGTCCAACGTTTTCTTGGTGAATCGGACGGAAGAAAAGGCGGAGGCGATTGGCCGCGAAATCTGGCAGCGTTGCCCGGCGGTGAAAGTGAAAGTTGGTTATCCGGAAGCTGCGGTCGATCTCGTCGTGAATGCCACGTCGCTCGGCCTCAAAGACACAGATCCGCTGCCCATCGACGAGAAGCGGTTTGCGCTGGGACGGGCACGAAAAGTTTATGACATGATCTATCGCCCCGCGGAGACGAAATTGTTGAGTGCAGCCAAAGCGGCGAGTTGCTGCACGGCCAATGGACTGGGGATGCTGCTCTATCAAGGCATCAGAGCCCTGGAGATCTGGACAGGCCAGCCGGCGCCGGAAGAAATCATGAGGAAAGCGTTGGAGGAAGAAGTCTATGGGTAGCATGGGAAGTTGCCTTGGTCTGATTACCATGCTCTCGCCCCATGAACCCGATAGGGCGAGTCCGTCCCGGCGAGCCGCTCGACGGGTTTTGAACACGTCCAGATCGGCTCGCTGGGGACAGGCTCGCCCTACCGCAGGTTCATGGGAAGTGCCAAAGCGATTTCCGTGCGCAGCGTGGCTCCGGAGCAAGACGAACGGCCGGCACTTGAGAATATGATTCTTCCTCTCCCAGCGGGAGAGGGAATCGGCTGTCCCGGAACTTTCAACTCTCAACCCCCAACTCTCAACATTCCGTGCGCGACGCCTGGGCGCTGATGCCGTTCCATTTTTGGTCGGGGGTGTTTTTTGTCTTCGGCTCGATGGTGGGCAGCCTGCTCAACGTCTGCATCTATCGCCTGCCGCGCGGAGAAAGCATTGTCTGGCCCGGCTCCCGTTGTCCGCACTGTGGCGGCGCCATTCCGTGGTATTTGAACATCCCCATCTTCACCTGGCTCTGGCTCCGCGGCAAATGCGCGAACTGCGGCGGGCCGATTTCAATCCGTTACCTGATCGTCGAATTCATCACCGGCGCGACGTTCCTCGCGTGCTGGCTGATTTATGGCCGTGCCACGCCGCTGCTCGTTCTGGCTTACGCGCTATTACTCGCCGGATTCATCGTCGCCACGTTCATCGATTACGAACATTTCATCATCCCCGATGAAATCACGCTGGGCGGCATCGTGGCCGGTTTTCTGTGCGCTGCCGCAGTGCCGGAATTGCACGGCACGGCCGACCGCGCCGTCGCCTTGCGCCAGAGTTTCATCGGCATCGCGGTGGGCGCCGGATTGATCTACGCCATTCTGCGCCTGGGGAAGCTTCTGTTCGGACGCCAACGGTTCGTTCTGGAGCCGGACACGCGAATCGTCTTCACGGAAACCTGCATTCAGCTTCCGAACGAGGAGATCCCGTACGAAGAGAAATTCTATCGCAAAACGGACGCCATCGAGTTCGACGCGAAGCGCGTGGAGTTGCCCGACCGCTGCTACATCCGCGAAACGTTTGTCCGCCTGACGCCCACTTCGCTTCAAGTAGGCGAGGATGTGTTCGATCCGGAACAAGTCCCGCGCATGGAAGTCGTGACCGACGAAATCGTGTTCCCGCGCGAAGCCATGGGACTCGGGGACGTGAAGTTCATGGGGGCCATCGGGGCGTTCCTGGGTTGGAAGGCGGTGATCTTTTCTTTGATGGTCAGTTCGATGATCGGATCGCTCGTCGGCGTCACGTTGATCCTGCTGAAGAAGCAAGCCTGGTCGAGCCGGATTCCGTACGGTCCGTACATCGCCCTGGCTGCGACAATCTGGGTTTTTGGCGGCCGGCAATTCACGGAATGGTGGCTGGCACGGTGACGGGTGCGATAGTTCAAGGTTCAAAGTCCAAAGTTCAGAGTCGAGGGTCGGGCGCTTTTGAACATTGAACACCGAACACCGAACCAACCGCTCATGGCCAGATTCAGGGCTCTTCGCTGTTTTCAGTGGCCGGCGCCGTGGGCAATCCTGGAAACAACCGGCCGATGTCCGCTCCCTTTCCCCTCACCCTGGCCCTCTCCCCAAGGAGAGGGAATCTCGGTTCGCACCGTTGGCCAGCCACGACGCATCATTTGCGCCGAGCGCTGGAGTCCATTCTCCCTCTCCCCGAGGGAGAGGGCCGGGGTGGGCGGAAGGTGACGATCAAACCACCGGTGCGTCGCCACTTTGAAAACAGCGAAGAACCAGATTCAGGAGCAGCCGATGCCGTAAAACTTGCATGCGTTCTCGCCAAAGATTTTCTTCCGCGCGGCCTCGGATAATGACTTGAAATAATCACGCGCGAGAGCGACCACCTCCGCGTAGGACGCGGCCAGCAGGCAAACGGGCCAGTCCGAGCCCACCATCAATCGGTCTTCGCCAAACGTTTCGGAGACGACGTCGAGATAAGGAGTGAAGTCCTCGGGTTTCCACGCGCGCCAATCAGCCTCCGTCACCATTCCCGAGATTTTGCAGAAAACATTTGGGAAGGCTGCCAGCTCTTGAATCTGCTCCTTCCAGGGTGATAGGACACGGTCCTTGATCTGGGGTTTGGCAAGGTGATCAAGAACGAACGGCTGCTCCGGAAATCGACTCACCACCTCGAGGGCAGCGGGAAGTTGCCGCGGATAAATCAGCAGATCGTAGGTCAGGTCGAACCGTTTTAGCATTTCCAGTCCACAGAGGAATTCCGGGCGAAGTATGAACCGATCATCCGGCTCATCTTGCACGACATGGCGGACCCCGACGAATTTCAGATGCGCGGCGAAGGTCTCCAATTGCTCGACAACGCGATCCGAGCCCAAGTCCACCCAGCCGACGACTCCTTTGATACGGTCGTTTCGGTCGGCCAACTTCAGAAGCCAGTGCGATTCTTCGAGAGTCTGGCGCGCTTGAACGGCAATGGACCCGTCGAACTGCACCTTGGCCTGTTCCTTCTCTAAGTCCTCCGGCAGGTAATCGCGCCGGAGGATGTTTTTCTCCTCCGTAATCCAGAGATATTCGCCGGCGTCGTATTTCCAGAAGTGCTGATGGGCGTCGATTGGCATGGGGCGAAATCTCGGGGTGGAAGCGGCTCAGCCAGCTCTGACTTTGAGAATCTCGGAGAAAAATGTCTCTCGGATTTCTAACCACGGATGGACACAGATAAACACGGATTTGATTTCTTCTTATCCGTGTGAATCCGTGTTCATCCGTGGTTGAATGAAATTTCAAATCTCTTTGGCCAGGAGTACGAGTGAGAATGTCGATCGATTCAGTTGGGACGATCCGTCTCCCCGTAGAAATAAATCTTCAACCCCCCAAAATCCATTTTGTGAGTTTGCAGGAATTTCTTGGCCGACGCCCAGGCGACGTGGCCATCCATGTATCCCTCATTCAATCCCGCCGGCGCTTTGCCGGAGAGATTGAAGTGATTCACGCCTCGAACGAGCGGATTGGGATCTCCGGGACGCATCCAGGAATTGTCCAGTTTCCGGTTCATATCCGCCCAGAGCAGCGGGAAATGCGGGCGATCCGTGTTCTTCATCGGGAAGACGGGACGATTGGTCACGCCGGGACCGTAAAGCGATGCGCTGTCGTAGCGCGGTTCGCCCGCCAGATACAAATAGCCGATCACGGTGGAGTTCGCGGACAGGCCCTTCCAGAAATCATCTCGGTTCCAGGTGGGATTGGAAGGGCAATAAAACTGGTCGCGCTTCATGCCGTAGTCTTTGTGGAGAATGTCGCGAAAGGGATGCCCAACCCAATGTGGATCGTATTCGCCATCCCGCGGAAACTGGCCGTTGAAGTCGTCGGCGTACATCGTCAGCGCCAGGGTGGCTTGCTTGACGTTGTTGATGCAAAGGGTCCGCTTGGCGCGCTCTTTGGCCTGCGACAAAGCCGGCAAAAGCATTCCGGCCAGAATGGCGATGATGGCGATCACGACCAGCAGTTCGATCAGAGTGAAAGCCCCCAAATCATTGCGCAGGCCGAGGGAATTTGCTGATGAATCGCGGATGGACGCCAATGGAGGCGAATCGCCGGAAAGTTGAGCCACTCCGCGACGTTGCCGCGGGCTTGTCGATGAAGTCGCCTGTCGAGTACGAACTCGGCGTTCGAGCGGAGTGATCATCAAGGCGCTTATAGCGTAACCTCGTTCCACTGGCCATTGTCTTCTTGCTTGGCGGCTGCAACGCAGAGCGCATCGCAGATGGGCGGTGGGTGAATTGTCCAAGTTCTTCATTCAAACTCCCACCTGCAACCGGAATTCGCTGGCACTGACTCTGCTTACTGTGCAGACCGTGGGATTGACGACAGATCGACCGGAGAACCGTAGCGCAGATTTTCAATCTGCGGTATCGCCGATTTCCAATCGGCAGGGCGCCGGCAAGTCCCAGCGGGCTCGGACTGGGAGACGCCCCGCAGAATACAATTCTGCGATACGGCAGAGTGCAACTCTGCGCTACGAGCTTTGTCGTCCATCCTGCGGTCCAAGCAGTAATTTTGCGGCCTTGGGCGCGCGCCGGAAACGCAAGAATAACCTCTATGAAAAATTCATTTCCAGGGAACAAGCGGAAGAGAGGGTTGCTCTCACTTTATGACGGGGTCGCTGTGCAGAATCGCGTTGGGCCGCTCATTGCCGTGATCATCCTCGCCAGTGCAAGTTCCAGGGCTGCCGACTGGCCGCAATATCGCGGCGCCAACCACGACGGCACTTCGACGGACCCGATCCGATCCAACTGGGCGCAGGAACCACCGCGGGAAATTTGGAAAGTTCCCCTGGGGCACGGGCTGAGTTCTTTTTCGATCGGTGGCGGCCGGGCGTTCACCCTGGTGAACCGGCGCGCGGGAGGGGCGGAACAAGAATTCTGCGTCGCGCTCGATGCGGCCACTGGCCGGGAACTTTGGGCCACGCCGCTGGACGTCGCGGATTATCCCAACGGCGGCGTGGGTTCGGATGACGGGCCGCGTTCCACGCCGTCGGTCGATGGCGATCGCGTGTACGTGCTGACTTCGTATTTGCACCTGGCCTGTCTTGAAGCAGCGACCGGGAGAATTGTTTGGGACAAGTATCTGGAGCGGGAATTCGGCAGCGTTTTCATTCCCTGGCAGAACGCAGCTTCTCCGTTGATCGAGGGCGATCTCGTGCTCGTCAACAGCAATGGCCGCCAGAACGAACATCTTCTGGCCTTCCGGAAACAGGACGGTTCGCTCGCGTGGAAAGGACAATCCGATGGCCTGACTCAAGCCACCCCCGTGGCTGCGACCATTAACGGCGTGCGCCAGGCCATCTTCTTCGCGCAGTCCGGATTGGTCGCCGTGGCGCCGGAGACTGGCAGTGTGCTCTGGCGTCACGCGCTGCGGTACAATGGAACTTCCGTGGCGGCGTCACCCGTGGTCGCGGGCGATCGCGTGTATGCCTCGCGCGCTTATCCAGGTTTTTCCGCACGAGCCGGAGCCGTGACCGTCAGTGTCACGCCTTCCGGCAGCATTTTTTCCGCGACCCCGTTATGGTCGAAGCCGAACCAACTGATGAATCACTGGGCAACGCCGGTGCATTTCAACGGCCACCTTTACGGCATGTTCGGACAGGATAACCTCGCGCTCAAATGCGTGGAACTGGCGACCGGTACGGAAAAATGGTCGGTCAGTGGCTTTGGTTACGGCAGCGTGCTGGTCGCGGACGGAAAGATTCTCGCCACCAGCGCGAATGGCTGGCTCGTGCTGGTGGACCCGAATCCCAACTCCTACACCGAACTGGGCCGTTACCGCGCGCTGGATGGAAAAACGTGGAACGTGCCCGCTCTCAGCAACGGGCGCATCTACTTCCGAAGCACGACGGAGGGAGCGTGCATCGACGCGGCGGGCAAAGCCCCGTCGATTTCACGTCTCAAATTGAATCCCGCGTTCTCCGGACAAAACGGCGTGTTCCGCATGTCGATTGCCAGCGAAGACGGCTCGCCGCTCGATCCAGGCCGCGCCGCGAAGATCGATGTCCTGACCATCGACGGCATCAACGCCGGCGCCAACAACTGGACCAAGCTCACAATCAGCCCTACGGTTGAGAATGGGCAATTGCGCTTCGAGGTTCCCATCGAGCCGACGCAAACAAGGCGGTACTTTAAGGCACAGGAGCGCCCGTGAAATACGGCCAGCAACCCATTGGGCGATGGCCTCGATTCTGCTATTTTGGCCGAGGACAAACTGAGAAACGGCGGTGCGGGATGAATCGAATCATGAATGCTGTGGAGGCTTCCCATGAACCGTTCCTCCGGACCGTGGCCTTTAGGCCGCTTCAACGCTCGACTTCGGAGAGCGCGCGGAAGCAGCCTGAAGGCTGCGGTCCGCACGGTTTTCGGTTCATGGGCCATGTGCGTGGCACTGAGGCCAAGGGACCTTCCCATGAACCGCCGGGTAGGGCGAGCCTGTCCCCAACGAGCCGATCCACACGTATTCCAAGCACGTGGAGCGGCTCGCCGGGACGAACTCGCCCGACCGGCGATCGGTTCATGGGCCGTGTGCATGGTTCCCAGACCAAGGCAGCTTCCCCTGAACCTGCGTTGGTTTGTAGTCCCGCCTTTAGGCGGCCCCAGCGCACCGGACCGCCTAAAGCCGGGACTACATGCCGGGCGTGGTTAGTGGGCCGTGTGCATGGCGCCTGGGCCAAGCACCGCCCTACCTTCGCCGCCTTCACGCTCATCGAACTGTTGGTCGTCATCGCGATCATCGCGATTCTGGCGGCCATGCTTTTGCCCGCGTTGAGCGCGGCGAAGGAACGCGCTCGCCGCGCAAGCTGCTTGAACAACGCCCGGCAGTTCATCCTGGCGACTCACATTTACGCCGGCGACAACCAGGAGTTTTTGCCGCGCGGCGACACGGATAATCGCGACAAAAACGACACCCATACGCCGATCCTTTCCAGCGCGACCAAAACGAACATTCTGAGATATATCGAACCGCTGCGCGTGCTCGATTGTCCGAACCTGGCCAGGCCGTTCGAGAGACAAGAGGGTTGGCGAACGCACCTGGATTACGGCATCGCGATTGGTTATCACTACATGGGGGGCCATCTGAATACGCCCTGGCCGCCGCTCGGAAGCATCACCAACACGTGGATTTCACCGCAGAAAACCTCCGACGATCCGTCCCTGGTTTTGTTAGCCGACTTGAACGTGTATTGCTACAGCTTCCCGCGCATCCTCGCGCCGCACACCGCGCGCGGGCCGGTCGTCCGGGAGGAATCCTACTTCGAGCAACACCTCGATTCGTACGAGCAAACGCCGAGGCAGGTCGGCGCCAAAGGCGGCAACGTGGGAAAGCTCGATGGTTCGGTCGCGTGGAAGGACATCTCGCGCATGCTGTCCTATCGCGGTTCGCAGTTGTGGGACGAAGGCGGCGCGTTCGGGCTCTGGTAGCGCAGTTACTGAGGAGACCGCGGGATAGGCGATGCTTCCTTCCCCCTCACCCCAACCCTCTCCCCTGGGGAGAGGGAGAATCGTTCGCCGCACTCCGACAAGCTGAGCGTAGAGGATCGGTCCATACGCCGGGCGCAGGATTCCCTCTCCCTGAGGGAGAGGGCCAGGGTGGGGCCAGGGTGAGGGGGAACGCGGCGTCCAATAACCACGCGCTGTAGCTTATCCCACGGACTGCACAGTACGGCGAGCCGCGAATCGGGAAAACCCCCTGAGTTACAGTGACGACGGTGGGGCGACTCCTGCCGAGCCAATGCCATCGAAGAAAAGCTCCGCAGGAGCGTCGCGCCACCGTCGCTACTCCGGGGTCATGGTTACTCCTCGGTTGCCAAACCGATCGCTCCTCGGTTACGGTCTGACGACAAAGCGAGAGTCCAAGTCCGGCTGAGTTTTTTGCCAAACGCCTCTATGAACCCGACATCGTCCAAACCCGCCCGCCGCGCTTTCACCTTGATCGAACTGCTCGTCGTGATCGCGATCATCGCCATCCTGGCCAGTTTGCTTCTTCCAACCCTCGCGCGTGCGCGGGACAAGGGGAAGTCCGCCAAATGCCAGAGCAACCTGCGCCAGCTCGGCATTGCCGCATTGATGTATGACGAAGACCACCAGGTTTATCCCATCGGCTGGCCGCCGTCGGAATTGCTCGCGCTTTCAACGCCTCCCATCTGGTATCGCCAGCTCCAGCCATATCTCGGCAGAAACACGAATGTTTCGGGTCAAGGCGTCTTTATTTGTCCTTCCAGTTTGCAGAAGGCCCGCCCGGAGGAACGGCTCGGCAACGCGCTGCGCGAAGGCGGATTCTGGGGATTCCTCGCCTACGCCCAGAACGTCCACGTGAACGGCGGAAGAAAAGACATCGGTTCCCGCCACGTCCAGGATGTCCCGGGCACGTTGCTCTACGCCGATACGGACGGGTGGGACGCGTGTCTCTACGCTGACGGCCAGGGAACCGCAAACGTTTGTTACCGCCACAGCGGCGGCAATGAGAAAAGCGCGGACACAGATCGCGGCGTCGCGGGTCCCAAACGTCCCAAAGGCCGCGCGAACGCCGTGTTTGTCGATACCCACGTCGAATTGCTGCGCAAGGCTCCCCTTCGTCTCTTCACCCTCGAGCGCGACTGAGCGCATTGCAGAATTCAGTCGATGGCAGGGCGAGTCCGTCCCGGCGAGCCGCTCGACGCGCTTGGAACACGTCCGACTCGGCTCGCTGAGGACAGGCTCGCCCTACCGTCTGGTTTATCTGAAGTGCATCCTGTGAAAGCGTTATCCTCAGGCCAAGATCTGGTTCACGAGTTGCCCGTGCACGTCCGTCAACCGGAACTGCCGGCCTTGATACGTGTAAGTCAGACGCTCATGGTCGAGTCCGAGCAAGTGCAGAATCGTCGCCTGCAAATCGTGGATGTGAACCGGGTCTTGCGCCACGTGAAAACCCAATTCATCCGTCTCCCCCAGGCTGACGCCCGATTTGATCCCGCCCCCCGCCATCCACATCGTGAAGGCTTGCGGATGGTGATCGCGTCCTTGTTTGCGCCCCAACGCCGCATTCGTTTCCACCATGGGCGTGCGGCCAAATTCGCCGCCCCAAATCACCAGTGTCTCCTCGAGCAGCCCGCGTTGTTTGAGATCGCGGATCAGCGCCGCGCTGGCGCGGTCAGTCGCGCCGCAATTGGTTTTGAGATTCCCCGCCACATCGGAGTGCGCGTCCCAGCCTTCATGGTAAATGTTCACAAAGCGGACGCCGCGCTCGATCATGCGCCGAGCCAGCAAGCAGGCTCGCGCGAAGGAAGCTTTCTCCGGATCCACTCCATACATTTCCAGCGTGGTCTTGCTTTCGCTTTTCAAGTCCATCAGCTCCGGCGCCGAGGATTGGAGCCGATACGCCATTTCGTAGGACGCGATGCGCGTTGCGATCTCCGGGTCGCCCTCCGTCGCCAGCCGCTGCCGGTTCAATCCGCTGATCAAATCCAGCGTGTCGCGTTGCAGGCGCGCGTCCACGCTTTTGGGGCTCGTCACGTTCAGAATCGGGTCGCCCTGGTTGCGGAAGCGCACGCCGGTGTAAAGCGTGGGGAGAAAGCCGCTCGACCAGTTGGCCGCGCCGCCACTGATGCCGGCCCCGGTGGACATCACGATGAACGCGGGCAAATCGCTGCTTTCAGAACCCAATCCGTAGAGCACCCAGGAACCCAGGCTGGGGCGCCCCGGCTGCGAGAAACCCGTGTTCAAAAAGAGCTGCGCCGGCGCGTGATTGAACTGGTCGGTCCGCACGGATCTGACAAGGCAAATGTCGTCCACCACTTGTCCCAGGTAAGGCAGCATTTCCGAAAGCTCCGCGCCGGCCTGGCCGTGGCGGGAGAATTTGTAGCGCGGACCGAGCACCGCCGCATCCGGCCTTATGAACGCGTAACGCTGGCCGCCAATGACTGAAGGAGGGAGCGGCTTGCCTTCGAGCTCAGCCAATTTCGGTTTGTAATCGAAGAGGTCGAGCTGGCTGGGCGCGCCCGCCATGAACAGGTGAATCACGCGTTTCGCTTTCGGAGTGAAGTGCGGTGTTTGCGGGCCTAACGGATTGCGAATCGGCACGGAGGAGGTCGAAGCTCGCGCGGCGAACGCGTCGGTCAACAATGACGCGAGAGCGATTTTGCCGAGGCCGACGCCGCACTCGCGAAAGAAATGGCGGCGGGTGATGGCCAGTGCGAGTTGCTGATTAAACATAGGACGCGATGGACTAAAGTGTCAGCCCGGCAAACCGGGCCAGCCGCCTCGCCAGATCGTGCACCTCCTCAGGCAGGTCCTGGGAAGAAAGCGTCTCAGCGAGTTTCTTGTCGGAAAACTGGCCGATGCCGTTCTCCTGCAACCAACGCTTCAGGCCAGGGAGCACAACATCTTTGGCATCTGCCAAAGCCAATCGCTGGGTGGACCAGTGCTTTTCGAGGAATTCAAGAGCCATGCGAGCCATCGTTGCGGCGTCCCAATTTTCTTTCGATCTTTTCCGGATCTCATCGAACGCCTGGACCAACCGGTCATTTGCCGAATTCTTCGATGCCTCAATGAGTCGATAGAATTCGTTTTTGAGAAGCTCGTGATCCAGGGTCAATTGATCATCCCGGATCTGCAACAGACGTTCGACCGCTGGAAGGTGCAAAAGGTAATTCTCAATCTCAGCCCGGTGCCAGATGTGCCAATGCAGGTGCTCCGAAGGCAGCGACTGGCGCAAAGTCTCCACGTCCGGATGATAGTCTCGATCGGCGACCACAAAAACTTCCAACGCCGGACCGGTGACTGCGATCATTTGCTGCAGGAGTTGGCGCAACCGCACAAGGTCATGCTGTTTCCACGGATTGCCCTTGGCATAGCCAAATGCGACTCGCCGTTCAACTTGCTGCCAGACTTCAGGCCCGAGACATTTCGCGCAGAAAACGGAGAGAAAATCCCGATCCGTGCGATCCTCGACCAGGACCACACGCCGGTAGGCTTGGATGAGCGCCAGATGAGTCGGGTCAATCGATCCAAGACGGTCCAGCGTATCGTAAATGTCGAAAGCCAGCGCCAGGCGTTTAGGATCCCCCTGATCAAGCGACAAGATATTCTCGGGGCTCACTCGCGTGATCAGATCTCGGGAGTGAGTCGCGACCAAGACTTGCTTGCCTTCACTCACCAGTCGCTTGAATTCCTCAAGCAATACGGCCTGGAGCGAACCATGCAAGTGCACGTCGGGCTCATCCAGCAAGATGACAGAAGGACGCCGCAACAAGACGAACCCGAAAAGATACAAGAACTGTTGGAACCCGCTGCCGGCGGAGAAAATATCGAAATCCTTAGGCCTGCCTTGCTCGTGATACGTGACGGTGATGTAACGATCCGTCACTTCATCGAACTCGATCTGCAGATTCTTCAGCGCCGGAAAGCTTCGGCGGAGAATGGCGATCAGGTCATCCTGACGATTTTGGTTCCGAATTTCCAAGAGCAGATTTCGAATGACGCTGTGAACCCGCCCGCGCCCCAGCTCGTCTTCGATTGCGGCAGAGAGGCGTCGTTCTTCTCGCGGGAGAAAGGCGGAAAACACCGGTAGATACGCCATCCGAAACGCTGTCAGTTGGGTCAGCGCCTCGGGCGATTCATCCGAGGGAGCGATGGAAACACCAAAACGATTGTAATCGAGCTTCACAGTTGCCGTCACCGCCGTTTGATTCTCGAATTGGACCGTGATGTTCACGCGGCGCTGTTTGCCGCCTTCCATAGTTTTGCGGTCTGTCCATATGTCCATCGGATTCGTCACGGGCAAGACGTAGAAGTCCTCGGGTGAGATCGTCCGCCGTCGAAGTTCGAGGGTGCCATTCTTGCGGTTCAAACAATGATGAACACAAAAATCGAATAACGCTAACGCCTGAAGAAGCGTCGTTTTCCCCGAGTTGTTCGCGCCAACCAGACAATCGAATGATCGCAGTTCGACGGTCAACGACTCGAAACGCTTGAAATTCTCAATTTGAACTTTCTTGACTCTCATGAACGGCCTAACCCTCTGAGTTCAACCCTCGGGCGAAGATGCGCCTCAAAACCCGTCCTTAACCACGAGCCATCGTCTGCCTGTGGAAAGAAAGAATCAAGGTTTCGAAATCGCCTCATCCAGATTCAGGAGCGCGCGCGCGACGGCGGTCCAGGCGGCGCGCTCGATCGTGTTTCCCTCGCCGGGACCCGCCACCGCGTCCGGGTCGAGTTCTTTCTCGATGAATCGGGCTTTCTGTTCGCGGTAAAACTTAGCGGTCATGGCGAGCTCCGGGTTCGCCGGCGGACGCGTCAAACACCGGCGAAAAAGAAACGCGGCGCGGCCCTCTTCATCCCCGTGTTGCGAAGCGACGATTCGGCCCAACGCCTGCGCCGCCTCGAAGAACACCGCGTCGTTCAGCAACGTCAGCGATTGCAGGGGAGAATTGGACACTTCGCGACGGGCCACACACGCTTCACCGCTCGGCGCGTCAAACGTGCTGAACATCGCGTACGGCGCCGTCCGTTTGCTGAAGGTGTACAGGCCGCGACGATAGCGATCCTCGCCGGGGCTGGCGGTCCAGGCGAGCGCGCCGTAAGCTCCTTCCGTTGTCACGCCGGGCGGCTGAGGCGGAAAAACACTGGGGCCGCCCAGTTTCGGGGAGAGCAATCCGCCGGCGCTCAAGATCGAATCGCGGATCAATTCGGCTTCGAGGCGAACGCGCGGCCCGCGCGCCAGCCACTTGTTCTGGGGATCTTTCTCCAGCAATTCGGGCGTCATGCGGGAGGATTGCCGGTAGGTCGCGCTCATCACGATGAGCTTGTGCATGGCTTTCATCGACCAGCCTTGCTGGACGAACTCGACGGCCAGCCAATCGAGCAACTCCGGATGCGTCGGCAGCTCGCCTTGAAATCCAAAATCTTGCAGCGTGCGCACCAGCCCGCGGCCGAAGAACGCGGCCCACTGCCGATTCATCGTCACGCGGCCCACCAGCGGATTGTCCGGCGAGACCAGCCAGCGGGCGAAGGCCAGCCGGTTGCGCGCCGCGTTTGCAGGCAAATCGTGCAACACGGACAGCACGCCCGGTTCAACGCGCTCCGTCGGTTGCAGGAATTCGCCGCGATTGTGGACATGAGTGAGGCGGAGATTTGCCACCGGGCGCTCCGCCATCACAAGCGTCGTCGGAAACGCGGGCATTTGTTCGCGCAGCTTTTCTATTTCCTGATGCGCCTCGGATAGTTCGGGCGCAACGGCGAGAAAATATTCCAGCAACTGCTGGCGCTGTTCCGGCGTGCGCGCAGGCGAAGCCGCATCGACAGAAGACCGGCTGCGCGGCAACGCAGCCCTACCCGGTGCAGGGGAAGCTTCCTTGGTCCGATCACCAGACTCTCGCCCCATGAACTCGGTAGGGCGAGTCCGTCCCGGCGAGCCGCTCGACGTGCCTGGAACACGTCCGACTCGGCTCCCTGGGGACAGGCTCGCCCTGCCGTCAGGTTCCGGGGAAGGAAGCAAAAGCAAAGCCTGGATTTCATCCGGAACCGCGCTCGCTTCGGTTGGACGCGCATCGGTTGTCGCCCAGACTTTGAATCGGCCCAGCCCGGCCGCGTGGTAGCGCTCGAACAGCAACTTGACGCCCAGCGTGCTCGGGTCGGCGAGCGGTTCCGCCAGGTTGAAGACGGCGTGATGCGTTTCGCCCTGACCGCCATTGATCGCCCATCCGGACTGCGGATCGCCATCGATCGCGGCCGGCGCGCCGGATTTATCGGCGGCATAGCTGTGCGTGGCGCGCTGGATCGCCACCGGCTTGCTGTTCGCGGTGACTTTGAACTCAGACAGAAAGAAGTCTCCTGCCGGGCCTTCGTAAAACACGCGGCCGGGGCCGTGTTTGGGCAAGCGCTCGTCCGGCAAGACCTCCAGGCGAAGGGCCGTGATGCCTGTTAAACCGTTGGCAAACTTCAACTCGTACTCATCGCGCTTGCTCTGGTCACCGCTGGCGAAGACCGAGTTGTCCGGCTGGATTGTCAAGAGCGGCAAATTGCTTTTCGCCTCAATAGGCCTGAGGAGGGTCCATTGCGCCACGCGCGCGCTTTCGCGCTGAAGCCATTCGCCGAATTTCTTTTCCAGGTGTTCGTGCCGGCGGACCTCGGCGGGGCGCGGATCGCCGATCGGTTCGCCCAGGCTCAACCGAAATCGGCCGAGCGTGTTGGTTTTCCCGTGTTGCTGGGACAATTCAATCGTCCATCGGGCGCCTTCGGAAAAAGTCACCGGCTTCTCGATCTTGAACGTTGCGGTCCGATTGACGTGCCACCTCCGCGCTCCCTGGATGCCCCATCCCGTGTTGGTCTTTCCGTCAATTGCGTACGCGACCGGGAAATCTCGTTGGGAAAAGTCCGCGCGTGCTTCCACCAACTTTACCCGTTGAGGCGGCTCGGAAGCGGCCCTCACCGCGACTTCTGCCGTGATTTCGCTCAAAACAAAATTGCCGAGTTCCGAGCGGCCCGGTCCGGTCCCTGGCGAAGCCCAATCCACCAGGGCTTCCAGGCGCAGGTGCGTGACATTGGTCAACTCGGAATTGAAGGTCACCCGGTACGTGTCTCGTTCCGCTCCTGGGCCGGAAAGCCGCCAGGACCCATCGTCCAGCTTCTCCGCTTCCACTTTGCTTTCCGAACTGAAGTCGGAATTCGAGGCCAGGTGCCAGCGGATTTCTTCAAGAGGAAACCGGTCTGGCAAGGCCGCGTTGAGTTCCGCGATCTTGCGTTCGAGCTCGGCGCGGCGCGCGGCAACTTCCTGGCTCGCGAGATCGATTTCCGGTTCGTCGGCGTTATTCAGAAACGCCATGAACTGGTAATATTCGCGCTGGGTGATGGGATCATACTTGTGGGTGTGACACTGCGCACAAGCCAAAGTCAGGCCCAGCCACGTGGTCGCGGTGGTGTTGGCGCGATCCACCATGGCGTAGAATCGGAACTCCAGCGGATCGATGCCGCCCTCTTCGTTCAACATCGTGTTGCGGTGAAAACCGGTGGCGATCCGCTGCGGCACCGTCGCGCCGGGAAGCATGTCGCCCGCAATTTGTTCAAGGGTGAACTGGTCGAAGGGCAGATCCGCGTTGACCGCGTTAATGACCCAGTCGCGATACGGCCAGATGGAGCGACGCCGGTCTTTTTCGTAGCCGTTTGTATCGGCATAGCGAGCCAGATCCAGCCACCGCCGCGCCCAGCGCTCGCCGTAAGGCGGTGAGCTTAAAAGGCGATCGACCCACTTCTCATAGGCATCCGAGGAAAGGTCGCGAACGAATTCGTCCGCTTCCTCAGGCGTCGGTGGAAGCCCAATCAAATCGAGATACAACCGCCGGGCGAGCGAATACCGGTCCGCCTGCGGCGAGGGACGCAGACCTTCGGATTCCATCCGAGCCAGGATGAAAAAATCAATGGCGTTGCGGGGCCAGCCGGTCTGCCGGATTTGTGGAAGCGGAGGTTGTTTCGGCGGAGCGAACGCCCAGTGCGGTTTGTATTCGGCGCCGGCGGCGACCCAGTTTCGCAGGATTTCCTTCTGGGACGCGCTGAGAGGATTCTTAGTCGAAGGCGGTGGCATGACCTCGTCTTCGTCGGTCGAAGCAATGCGCCGGATCAACTCGCTGTCCGCGGGCTTCCCGGGCACGATAGCGGGTGCGCCTGATTTGGCAGGTTGCACGGCCTCTTCGCGAAGATCCAACCGGAGTTTGGCCTTGCGCGCCTTCTCGTCCGGGCCGTGGCATTTGAAGCAGTGGCCGGAGAGAATGGGTCGAACGTCGCGGAGGAAGTCCGGTGGGGCGGCCCACCCCACGCGAACGGCTAGGAACAGCGCGCCCAGGAGAATCGAGCAGAAGGAGTGACGCCGGTTCATGGGAAGCAGCCTGTTCCAAAAGGGCCTGCGATCGGCCCTTGAACCCGGTAGGGCGAGTCCGTCCCGGCGAGCCGCTCGACGCGCTTGGAACACGTCCGACTCGGCTCGCTGGGGACAGGCTCGCCCTACCGTCTGGTTCATGGGGTTGGCGGTTTTTCCAACTGTGGATTCTCGCCCGCTAGCGCAAATGCTCGGCAAAGAGCCGATACGCGATCTCGCGCATTTCGATCGGGAATTCGTGGCCGCATTTGGGATGCTCGAGGCGCAGGTTGGCCCGCGCGCGGAGGAACTCATAAACCTTGGCCGCCGCTTCCTCAATCCGGAACACGCTCTGCCACTTGAAATTCGTGTCGTAGAATGGTGCGCTGACAAACACGTGCCTCGGCGCCAGCGCGCCGATCAATTCGTGAAAATCAAACGGAATGTCGCGCAGCGAATAATTCAGCAGCTTCGGCATGTACCGCTCGCTCGTCCAGCCCTTGATGTTCCCGTCCATGTAATCCCGGAAGGAATCGAAGCCGCAACTGGAGACGATGACCTTGACGCGTTCGTCAAACACGGCGGTGTAAATCGAATTGTGTCCGCCGAGCGAATGGCCGATCGCGCCAAACTTCCCGGGTTGCACGAACGGAAGCGATTCCAGCAAGTCCAGCCCGCGGATATTGTCCCAGATCGCTTTCATCGTGCCGCTTTGATAGCCGAGCGCCTTCAGGTCGGGTTTGTAATTCGCGAGCAGCGGATACGCCGGCGCCAGGCAAACGAATCCGCGCTTCGCCAGGTCCGCGCCGTATTCGTCATTCGCGCGGTTGGCCAGCCCAACCACGATCTTGTGCCCGAGTTTGTTGTCGGTTTGGTGCAGGCAGAGCACGCCGGGAAATTTTTTCGAGGACGACAACGCTGCCTTGGGGATCAACAAATAAGCGGGCACGATCCCTTTGGGTTCGGGGCGGTAAGTAATCAGCTTGCGGATGTACTCGCCGCAATCCACCTCCTCCAACGTTTCCATGTCGAGCGGGCAGCGTTTCTCGTTTCCCGGCAAGGGTCCCATGACTTCCTGCATGCCGGCGAGAATCGCAGCGCGCCGGTGTTGCCAATCCTCCACGTTCGTAACCGGCATGATGTTGCCATTCGCCCGCCGGTATTCGAGCAGTTTGGCGGGATCGAGACGCGGGAAGCGGTTGGTCGCGGGCGGTTCGACAGCGAAGCTCGCCGGCGGAACCGCCAGCAGCCAGACCAGCTCAACCAAAATCGATGCAGAACAGATCGAACCACGTTTTAGAATTCCTTGAAAGCCGTCATGCATAGTGCGGCTAAATTGAAACAAAAGAACCACCAGGGGAAGAGGAAAGTCGGCGCCGCGCAACGGCCCTTCCGGGGAAACGGATCGCGGGGTTTGGGGATACCATCCGTCCCTGTTTCGGTCCAAGGATTGCTTCTCCTGTGATTCAGTCGGCAACCATTTCAGAATTATCGCTGTGGTTTATGTGCTACGGCGCATTGCCAAGGTTAACAACGGGGATGAGGTCTGTGGATCGGGAACGCCAGTTGCGCGTGACTTTCGCGCAGGTTGCGGAATCTCCAGGCAGAAGCGGATCGAAAGTCGCCGGGTTTCATCGCTCGATCCACAGGCCCATGACTTTCTTCGTTCTCCCAAACAGCCGATAGGCTACCGGGCTTTGTGCCGGCAGGCGCCCAGTTTCTTGAGTTCCTCGCAAGTCGCGGTGATCTGGAGGCGCTGGGATTTGAGGGCGAAACCGAGCTTGTGGCTGATCTCGTCCTCAAGTTTGGCGATCTTCTCGCTCTCGAATTCGACGATCTTCTCGCAATCCTGGCAGATGATGTGATTGTGGTTCGGGTGCTCGGCGTAGTTCGGGTCGTAAAACTTGCGGTCTTTGCCGAAATCCATTTCCCGGACCAATCCGCTCTCGGTCAGCAGCGGAAGGGTGCGATAAACCGTCGCGCGCGATACGGAGCGATCCCGCTCTCTCGCCCATTCCAGAAGCTGTTCGGCGGTGAAATGTTGGTCCGTGCTGAAGACCGTTTCGATGATCGCCTGGCGCTGGGCCGTCACCCGCAGGCACTTTCGGGAGAGGAATTCCATGAACCGCTGCTTCGCGGTCGATTTCGTGTTCGCCAGCATAAAACCAGTATATTTCGAGCGCCAAACAAGTCAACGCGACGAGCGCTGCCCTTTCACCTTTCGCTTCGAGCCGGCAACTGCTACAACCTGCCCATGTCTCCCGAACTACGAATCGGTTTCCTTGGCGCAGGCAAAATGGCGACGGCACTGGCCAGGGGTTTTGTGAAGGCCGGCTTGATCGGAGCGGACGCAATTCTGGCCAGCGATCCCGTTGAACTCGCAAGGAATGATTTTCACAAAAGCGTCAATGCCCGGACTACGGAGAGCAATCCGGAGGTGCTCAAGTTCGCCACCGTAATCGTCCTCGCTGTGAAACCGGAGCAGGTGGACGCCGTGCTCACCGAGGCGCGCGGTGCGAGCGGCAAGCAACACCTTTTCATTTCCATTGCCGCAGGCGTGCCGCTCGCGAAGCTGCAAAACGGGCTGGGGACGGAGGCTCGAATCATTCGCGTCATGCCCAACATGCCCGCGCTGGTCGGAGCGTCGGCGACCGCGTTCGCGCTCGGCTCGGCCGCTCAGCCGCAGGACGCGGAGCTCGCGCGCAAATTGTTTTCATCCGTCGGGCTGGCCTATCAGGTGAAGGAGCCGTTGCTCGACGCGGTGACCGGCCTGAGCGGGAGCGGCCCCGCTTACGTTTACTTGATGATCGAAGCGTTGAGCGACGGCGGAGTGGCATGCGGATTGCCCCGCGACGTTGCGACGAAGCTGGCAGCGCAAACCGTCTTCGGCGCGGCCAGAATGGTTTTGGAAACAAATCTGCATCCGGGCGTGTTGAAGGACATGGTCACCAGTCCGGGTGGAACCACGATTGAAGGCATCTACGAGCTGGAACGCGCCGGGGTGCGTGGCGCGTTCATGACCGCGGTCCGGGCGGCGACGGAAAAATCGAAGCGATTGGGAAGCGTTTGATCCCTTTCCTGGCCGGGAAAAATCCGGCGAAGTTTGTTTGAGCGACAAATTCTCAGTGAGTTCAAAGTCCGAGTCTCGATCAATGAAAGCATCGACCGCGAATTTCCTCTCCCTTGAGGGAGAGGGAAGGGTGAGGGTGAGGCATTGGCCAAGTCCGAGGCGACAAGATACGCCGGGGCTTCTCCCTCACCCCGGCCCTCTCCCACTGGGAGAGGGAGCACGAGTAGGCGAAGCTCAGGTCCTGAGTTTCACAGGAAGTTTCGGCATCTTGATTTTCAAATGTTAACGCCTTGACACCCGATCATGGGTTTTCCCTCCCCAACCGAAAAGCAGGCGCGGATTCTCTGGGTCTCGATCACGGCGCTGGCTATTGGCGTTCTGCTGGCGCTGATCGGACTTTTGCTTTGGGGTTTTGGCTGGGTGCTCCGGGAGCTCTCCGATGTTTTGCTCCCGTTGGCCATCGCCGGGATCATCGCGTATTTGCTGGATCCGGTGGTGGATTTCTTCGAGAGCAAGAAAGTCCCCCGGACCCAGGCGATTCTGTCCGTGTTTTTTATCGGCGTGCTGCTGGTTTCGATCCTGGCCGCGACGGTCCTGCCTCAATTGCTCCGGGAAACGGAAGGCCTGGTGCGGCAGTTCCCGACCTACTCCGAGAAACTCAAGGAGAAATTCAAGGCTTGGGTGGCGCGGGAGCCGTTCGGTATCAAGATCGACCTCCGCTGGCCATTGTTCGGGCCGACGAATTCACTGCCAGCCCAGCCGAACACCAACCAAACCGAGACGGTTCTTTCCACGACATCAACGAACCAACCTCCGGAAACCTCGGACGCGAGTTCCAAAGGCATCCTGGAGAGCGAGACTTTCAAAGAGATCGTCTCCTGGGTGACCGGAGCGTTGCCCGGCATCGGCAAATGGTTCAGGGACCAACTCACGAAGGTAGCTTCGTGGATCGGCCTGCTGGTCGGGCTTTCCTTGGTTCCGGTTTACGCCTTCTATTTTCTGGTAGAGAAACGCGGCATCCAGCGCAAGTGGACGGATTACCTTCCGATTCATGAATCCTGGATGAAAGACGAACTGGTCTTCGTGCTCCGGTCGATCAACGATTATTTGATTCTGTTTTTCCGCGGGCAAGTCCTGGTGGCGCTTTGCGACGGAGCGCTCCTGACGATTGGGTTTCTGATCATCGGCTTGAACTACGCGTTCCTCCTCGGAATGTTCGCCGGATTTCTGAGCATCGTGCCCTATCTGGGCGTGCTCATGAGTCTGCTGCCCGCGCTCCTGCTGGCGGCAGTGCAATTCGGCGATTGGCTCCATCCCGTGCTGGTCCTGGCGATTTTCGGGCTGGTCCAAATGGCTGAGGGGCTGGTCATCTCGCCCAAGATCATGGGGGACCGCGTCGGGCTGCACCCGTTGACCATCATCATCGCGGTCATGGTTGGCACGACCTTGATGGGCGGCATCACGGGCGGCATCCTGGCCATCCCGTTGACGGCGGCGCTGCGCGTGCTCATGTTCCGCTACGTCTGGAAGCGGCCGGAGAGTCTCATCGTGCAGCCGTAAGCTTCGCTCGGCTTCGCGGCTTCGCTTCAATAACAGATGGCGAACGCCGGAAATATCCGTTAACTTTGGTTCCGTATGTCAGCGGACAGCCCGTGGAAACTGCGCAAGGGCAGGATCGAATTTATCCTCGTCGCCGTGCCGGAAACCGATGCGCAACGCGTCATTGCCGAAATCTTCGATCTCACGCTGGAACACGACGCGGAGGTGGACCTGCTCAATTCAGTGATCGTGATCACGTATGGTACTTTGGACGGGGAGGTGTCGCCCAAAGGCAAACGCTTCGCGCTGATTGAAACGCTCCGCGAGAGGTTCGACGCCCAGATCAAGATGGTTCACGGCGCCGGGATCGGGCATTCGGGTTACGTCGGCGGAAAATCAGGCGGCCGATTCAGCTACATCCTGCCCGGTCTGAAGGAAGCCACCGCCCGCCTGGAGGATTTGCAGCCTGCGGAAATCCTGGACTTCTTTTCCCAACCGCAAGCCTGAGTGAAGGGTTAAATCGGCTAATTCAGTTACGTGACGTAAGCTCGACCCCTGTTGACGGACTCATCTCCAACACCATTTAACTTATTTAACCCTTTTAACAATTTAACCAGCTCATGGACGGTCCGCCTTTGATGGATCTCACGGCGGTCGAGTTGGCGCGCTTTCTCGACACGCAAGGCAATGCGAACAAAGCCGTCTCGCTGCTCACGGATCTGCTCTCTCGCGACCCGCGCTCGGCGTCGGCCAGAAGTTTGACCGCGCTCGCCCGGCTCGCGTACACAAACAAGAACTGGCGCGAAGCCGGCGTGCTCTGGCGCATGCTCGCGGATTCTCCCGCTTGCGACTGCGAAGCGCTGGTCAAATGCGCCCATTGTTTGATCGAGCAAGGCCAGTATGCGGAAGCCGGGTCCTTGAGCGCCAGGCTCGCCGCGCGTCTTGAAGTGGAGCGGGATCGCTGGCGAAGCGGCGAAAGCGACGAGTTGCTGGCCGGCCTTTACGAACAGATTTGTCTGCACGTCCTGGGCAACGACCCGGCGAGGGCGGAGCGGGCTTTGCAGCTTGCCGCTCCGTTTCCCGGATACGCGGCGAAAATCCTTGGTCGCACCGGCGGCGTGAACCTCGCGGGCGATCTCAGCGATGGGGCGATTCGCCAAAGGCTGGATTGCGCGCTGCGCGATTGGGAAATGCGCGGGAGCACGGTTCCGTATCTTCAAACGCGGCGGGCGTCGCTGAAAGCGGAGAACGCTCCCCGGTCCGTCGAGGGCAAAAGGATTCTGCTGGTGATGAGGCAGTATTTCCTCGATCGAACGGATTCCCGCGAACACGAGCTCGCCGTGTTTTTCCAAACCTCGGCCCGAGCCGCCGGCCTGGAGATCCTTTTCTTTCCGTCGGAGCGGCTCACCAATCCAAAGGGTTCCCCCCCCGATCGGCAGTATTCGGAACTGGACCGGCTGGCCAGGTTGATCCTTTCCGCCAAACCGGACTGGGTGATCTTCGACGAACTCTGCAATCAGAATCCGGGCGGGGAATATGCCGGCGCCGAAGTGTTCAGAAACGTTCTCTGCGCGCTCAAAGCGCGGCAGCCGTTCCAGCTTGCCGGCTTTTATCCGGATTCGTGGATGCCCCAGTGTTTGGCGACGATCGCTTACGTGCGCCCGTTCGCCGATGTGGTTTGGCACTTGAATGATTACCCGCCGCAGACAACCGACCGCGAAGCCGAAGCGAAAATGTTCTGGGCGCCGATTCCCTATCCGGACGCCCTGTTTCAGCCGGGTCCCAACGGCAAGGACATCGAAACCGCGTTTGTCGGAAGCCTGTATCGCTACAATTTTCCGCGCGGTTTGTGGCTCGCGTTGATCAAATCCAGAGACATTCCCTGCCAGCTCGTTTTGTCCAGACACACGACAGGCGATTCCAAGGCCGGCGCCAGCGCGCAAGACTATGCGGCCTTCATGAGCCGCCTCAGAATCAGCGTGAATTTCTCGGCGCGGACCGCTTCCCGGAAAATCATGACGGGACGCGCGTGGGAATCGATCCTCTCGCAAAGCTTGCTGCTGGAGGAAGACAACGAAGAAATCACGCGGTTCTTCGCGCCGTTCGTCCATTACGTCCCGTTTCGGACGATCGACGAACTGAGCGCCTACGTGAGTTTCTTTCAAAGAAACGAAGCGGAGCGGCGCTCGATCGCGGAGCGGGCTTTTGCCTGGTTTCAGCGGTGCTACTCCAAGGATAGAATCTGGAGCGACCTGATTTCGCTCTAGGACGGATGGGGAGTGCACGCGCCCTCGCGTGCAGCAGTCGGCGCCCTCGCCGGCCCATTCAATCGAACTGCACGGTTCGCTCCCTCCACGGTTTCAACGACCCTCTGATCGGCGAGGCGCCAATCGGAACACGCGAGGGCGCGTGTGCTCCCCGGTTCCAGCGAATCGTTTCAGCTAAGCTGCGATCGCGGCGAGCTTCTCCTCCAGATCGTGCGCCATCATGGGTTCGAGAATGCAATCGATGTCGCCGTCGATGAACATGGGCAGATTGTAAAGCGTCAGTTCGATGCGATGGTCCGTCACGCGGTTCTGGGGGAAGTTGTAAGTTCGAATGCGTTCGTTGCGTTCGCCGGTCCCCACTTGCGCCTTCCGTTGCGCCGCGTATTTCGCGTTTTCTTCCGCCACCCTTTGTTCGAGCAAACGCGACCGCAGAATCGTCAGCGCGCGCGCCTTGTTCTTCTGTTGCGAGCGTTGGTCCGCGCACCGCACGATCAGGCCGGAAGGTTTGTGAACGATCTGAACCGCCGAATCCGTCGTGTTCACGCCTTGCCCGCCGGGCCCGGATGCGCGGCACACGCTGATGTCCAGATCTTCCGGCCGCAACTCGATATCGACTTCCTGAGCTTCAGGCAGCACGGCGACCGTCGCGGTGCTGGTGTGGATGCGGCCTTGCGCTTCGGTCGCGGGGACGCGCTGGACGCGATGCACGCCGCTTTCGTATTTCAAGCGGCGGTAAACTTCCGTGCCGCTGACGCTGAAGATCACTTCCTTGAAGCCGCCCAGATCCGACGGGCTGGAATCGAGCGTCTCGATTTTCCAGCCGCAACGCTCGGCGTAGCGCGTGTACATGCGATAGAGATCGGCGGCAAAGAGCGCAGACTCCGCGCCGCCGGCTCCAGCGCGGATTTCAATGATGGTATTCCGAGAGTCCGCCGGATCGGGTGGAACCACGCCGCGTTGCACTTCCCGGGCGAGCCGTTTTTCCTCGGCTTCCAAGCGGGCGATTTCCTCCCGGACCAGCGCCGCCAGCTCGGAATTGGCGGGTTCCGACTTCAACAAGCCGCGATTCTCCTCCAGGTCCGCGAGCGCTTTGAGATACGCCTGACCGTGGCCGATCAGTTCCTTGAGCCGGGCGTACTCGCGAGACAGTTCCTGCGCGCGCTGCGGGTTATCGAACGCTTTCGGATCGCTTAGCGCGGTCTCGATCTCTGCAAAACGCCGGGAGAATTTTTCGATGTGGGGACGCAAATCCATAGCCCTGGCCAAAAAGAGACCGCCCGCAGCGTGGAAAACACTGCGGGCGGAGTCTGGGAAAAGTCGCTACTTCTTCTTCTTGGAGGTCGCTGCGGCGGCAGCCTGGGCGGCCTGGGTTTTGGCCATGCGCTGCTGGAACTTGTCCACGCGGCCGGCGGTATCGACGAACTTCTGCGTGCCGGTATAGAACGGATGGCACGCGTTGCAAATGCCGAGCAGGATCACGGGCCGGGTCGAGCGCGTTTTGAACGTGTTGCCGCACGCGCACCGGACTTCCGCGGCCTGGTACTTCGGATGAATGTCAGCTTTCATAACAAAGGGCGCAGAGCCTAACAATCGGTCGCCGCTTGACAAGCGCGAAATGCGCGACGACAACGTTGCCCTTCCAAGCATGAGCGCGAACGTCGCCCTGACAACTCTGGCCCTCGGGGAAGCCACCCAGTCCTACTGGAAGGCGCACTGCCAATGGAATTGGGCCGAATACGCCCGATTGCACGGCTACGGCCTGCACGTGATTACCGAGCCGCTGGACCGCTCTGACCGCTCAGCGCGGCGCTCTCCGGCCTGGCAGAAATGTCTGTTGCTCGGTCATCCGGAATTGCAGGGTTACCGCCAGGTAGTGCTCCTCGACGCGGACGTCGCGATCAATCCCCAGCGAACTCCCGCGATCACGGATTACGTTCCTGAAGACAAAGTGGGCGGAGTGATCTCAGGCGCCTACATCCACGACGATTTGAAGATGCTCTGTTTGGAGCGGCTGCGCACGAAGACTTTCGCGTTTTGCTCCGATCGGTCCGATTGGAATGCGGAGCAGCGGCGCTTCTACGAAGCGTATGGGCTGAGTCCTATGTTTTCTGAAATCATTCAAACCGGTGTTCTCGTCGCGAGCCCGGCGCGCCACCGGGAAATATTCGAGGGCGTCTATGCCCGCGACTATGCCGCCAGCGAGCGCGACTACGAGCAAGTGCCGCTTTCGCACGAAATCCTGAGGCGGGATTTGCTCTGCCGGCTCAACTCGCGTTTCAACACCGTCTTTTACGAGCGGCTGGCCGTGCATTATCCGTATCTCCTGAACAAGCAGCTTCCCAATTTCGCCCCGATGGCGCGCATCGCGGTCTTTGTGGAATGGAGCAATTCCTTTTTCCTGCACTTCGCTTACGACCGCGATTTCGCGCGGTTCCTGCCCAGGCCGGAAGATGTTAAGCGATAGGCGCTTTGTTTGGCGTCGTCCAAGGCTCGCTCTGCGTTTCTATCGCTTCCACCCTCGGCGCAACCGCGGCCTTTCTGATCGGCCGCCATTTTGCGCGCGACTGAGTCGCGCGGAAGATTTCGATGCACGCCCGATTCGCGACGATGGACAACGCCGTGGCAGAGGAAGGATGGAAGATCGTGGTTTTGACGCGTCTCTCTCCCGTGTTTCCATTCACCCTGCTGAACTACGCGTACGGCCTGACGAGCGTTTCTCTGCGGGATTACGTGCTCGCCTCCTGGGTCGGAATGATGCCGGGCACGGTCATGTATGTGTATCTCGGCTCGCTGGCCCGCACGGGAACGACGAGCGCGTCATCGCGGACCGCGGCCGAGTGGGCGCTCTACGGCGTTGGCCTCGTGGCGACGATTGGCGTGACTCTGCTGGTTACACGGATTGCCCGACGAGCACTGGCGCAAAGGATCGGCTGATCGGGAGTCTCAGACTCCCACGTCACGGGTTACTTCGCCGGGGCGCTCAGCTTGCCGCGCATCTCGTAAAGCCAAAGCAACGCCGTGTTCATGATCTCCTCGCCTGCGCCCACCGCAGCCGGCGCGACCGCGTTATCCGCGCCGTAACCGCCCTCCGCCGCAGCTTCGATCGTTGGGAAATACTGATGGTATCCGTTGCAGTAGCCGAAAAAGAAAAGGGGCTTCAGCCGGGCACGTTCCTTGAGGCGGATGGAGTGCTGGCAAAAGAATTCTCCGGAAACACCCACCAGCGCGATCTCGCCGTTCAATAACCCAACCGTCAACCTTGGACGCACGCCCTGCGCGTATTCGTCAGCGTAGTTCGGAACCAGTTCCGGGAAGAAGGCGTTGGCGTAGAAAACTCGGATCAAGGGATTGCTCAAGTCCGTGCGCGCGGCAAACTGGAACCGCTTCTCCCGCACCTCCAGGCGCGGCTCGAACACTTCCTTGGAGGACAGCCCGGACGCCAATTGGATCACTTCGCGCGCCAGGGTTTGGCCGAATGCTTCCGGCCCCTTCCTCTCGCCGGGATTCACGGAGAGATCTCCAGCGGCTCCTTGCATGAAAATCGTGGCCGCGCCCAATTCTTTCTCGATGGCCGAGCGCATCGGTCCGACATAATCGGGAGAAAACTTAAGCGTGCTCGCCGGGAGCATCGTGGGATGCGCGGCGAAGTTCACCAGGAGCGCGATAGGTTTGCCGGAAAAATCATCGAAGCGGAGCACGGCAAGTTCGCGGTCCACGGGCTTGGGCTCGATCTTCGTGTGGCGGTTCCGATTGAAGCCGTCGAGTTGAACCGAACCGGCGGCCATTTTGGCGGGAGCGAGTTTTTCATTGGCGGCCTGGATCGCCGCGACAATCGCGTCTTCGAGTTCCCGATAGTAGCGGAGCGCGGAGTCGAATTTGCCTTTGCCCTTGCCTTCTTCATTGGTCAGTTCAAGCACCGGGCCGTGATGCGTGTGGGAGCCGGCGATGAACGAATACTGAATTCCGGCCCCAGGGCGAATGCGTTCGCGAATGCTCTGCAGCGATTTCTCGGTGGGCGAGCGGCCCAGGTCTAGCCCCACGATCGCCAACTTGTTCGTGCCGGCTTCGAGGACCAGTGCGGTGGCGTAGAGCGGATCGAGGACACCGGCGGAGAGCGCGTCATGCCGCGCGCCGTAACCCCACATCGGGACGGGTTCTTTGGGTGTGATTTCGCGTTGGGCGGTCCCGGCCCGGAACGAGGCCGCGTGGACAAGGGACGGACCCTGGAGTGCAAAGGCTAGAAAAAAGACGAGCCGATGTCGCGTGATGATTAACGGCATAGCGGTTCCCTGCAACTTTCAGCGGTCTCAGAACCATGCCCACGGCCCATGGGCCGACGTCGTGGGTTCGACGTTCCGCACAGTTCCTGAAGGGAACGCGGGGAATAGCGCGGAAGAGGCATGGCTTGGCCGCTTAGTGGTCCATTTCATAAATACGCTCACGTTCGCGGCAAGGGATTTTTCGGCCAGACGAGGCGCGAGCGACGAGCATATCCCGAAGTGGATCTGTAAGGAGCAAGCAACGAAGTCTGGCGAAAAAGAACTGCCGCCCTTCGGGTTGCGCC